>JALFJX010000014.1 GCA_022775905.1 Methanobrevibacter sp. | reverse complement strand
ATAGCATGGGGGTTATACCTGGTCTCGTTTCGATCCCAGTAGTGAAGTCCTTTTGTGTTTTGTTTGTGTACTATGGTTTTCTATGGGAATTTCATTTCGCTGCAAGCCTTCTATATTACAATTATTTACTTTACTTATTTTGTTTAATTTTATTGATATTTTTGATGTTTTATTTATATTACGGAAAGATTATTATATTGTGATGATCAATATTATTTTATAATAATTGTTTTAATCAGGTATTATTATGGTATTCGAAATTCAATATAATAAAGACCCTGCAATTATTTGGGTTTTTGCTAAAGATGAAAAAATTGGTTAAAAATCAAAAAAGATAAAAATTTTAAGAATTCTAAACCTTCTAAATTAGATATAGATTTAGATACTACTTTTATTGATAATTCATCTTTGGATGTTCTTATTTTAGAACCGTTGCCTGATTTTGAAGATTTTGTTATTGTATACTCTAAAATAAATAAACTGTTGTCAGGTAGGGTTATTTCTTCTAAATATGAAAAAATCCCTGGATTACATTATGGGGGATTATTTGAGTTATATGAAAGAATATCTGATTCCTCCTTTAGTTCGTGTTTATAAAACTCATAAAACTGAATTCCTTGAAATTGTTATCTAAATGATGATCAATTGATTGAAAATTTAAAAATAGAGATAATATACAATAAAGGATACATTTATTTACTTCATATTGATGAGACTAATGTTATTTTAAGAAATCAGGAAAATAGTTTGATTCACACTTTGTATGATGAAGATAAGGGGATATTATTTACTAAAGGAATTGATGGCAGTTATTATTGGGATCCAAGTATCTATGAAATTTTAGAATGTAAACCAAGAACTGAAGATACTTCCTATAATATATTAAAAGATGTAATGAAAACCTGATGATTTTGAAAAATTAAAAAAACTGGAAGAATATGAGAATGATTTAGGTCAGGATAAATTCGTTGCAACTATTACTACTGAAAATAATATAAATAAAATCTTGCAGTTTTATACTACAACTTCTTATGATACATTTGGAAAATTCAGATTTAAATTGATATATGTTCTAGATGTTACCAAAGAGACATTGGAAAAGCAGGATAGTGCTATTTTAGATATTTTGGTATCCAGAATTAATTTGGAATTGGGTACTGGTAATTTTGTCGTTCACCCTGAAAGAGGTGCACTTTTTACTCCTGAAGTTGAAAAAATCACTAATTTACATTACTGCAAAAACTATGTCTCAGAATTGGCTTTCCATAAATACTTCGATGGAGTTCATTTCATGAAATTTTTGAAGAATTTTGGAGTAAAGTTGTCGATAATGGAGATTTTAGTGATGAAATTGCAATGTTGTTTGCTGGTAAATTAGATAAGATGGATCGTGTCTTTGATTATAATTTTGAAGATGGTGAAGAATTACGTAGGTTACATTTTATTATTCAAAAAGAATTGATTGATGGTGAAATTTATTTCCTTCTGGAGTTCAGGATATTACTGATGAATATAAGCGTCAAAATGAATTAATTAAGGCAAATGATTCATTAAACTTATTAATAAAAGAATCTAATCACAGAATTAAAAATAACTTGAATATTCTACTTAGATATATTTCTTTAGAAAAAAGACTTAATAAGGACAATCTCGCTGAAGTAATTAATAAAATGGAATTTAGAATTAAATCATTGGATTTATTCCATAATTTACTTTATACAGGTCCTAGTTCTGACGAGGTATTGATTATGGAATACTTTAAAAATTTTGCTATTAAAATAACTGATGTCTATCCTACTTATGAGGATATTGTTTTTACTAGTGAGGATGATAGTGATTTTATGGTATCTGCCGATAAAATTGTTCCTTTTAGTTTAATAACTAATGAATTGCTTACTAACTCTATTAAACATGCTTATGTTGATTTTCCTATTAATCGTAAAATGATTCATGGTGCTATTTATAAAAAGGATAATTGCTGTGAAATATTGTATCGTGATAATGGTATTGGTGTCCCTGATGATTTTAATCCTAAAGAAACTTCAGGTTTAGGTTGGGTTATTATTAATGCATTAGTTGATCAGCTTAAGGGTAAATATGAAGTTTATAAGGATGATGGAATGTGTTTCAGATTGACATTTCCATTAGATTAATCTTTTTTTTTAAAAAATAGTAAAAAGTAGGTTAGAATTTTTCTAAAATCCTAGCATATACTGCTTTTAAATCATCATCTGATTTTTCATATATTCTTTTTAGAATTAATTCTGGTGTACTTTTTGCAAGGAAATTCATTTTAGGTGTTCTATCAACAATTAAATTATAATTTTCATCCAATCCTTTTGCTTCAATACCGTCAACTCGGATATCAGTATAGTTCATGAGTTCTCTTGCCATATGGGTTACAATTACTCCATAAGAATTGGATTCTTTTATCATATCTATGAATGTGGATATGATTTTAACTGCTGCATCAAGTTCAGTTATTCCTTCAAGTTCATCTAACAGCACTAACTTTTCACTATTTGTGGTGACAATTGGTATGAACACATTTAAGAATGATTCAAATGCTCCAGCATCAAGGGATCGTTTCTTGGAGAAATGATAAATTTCATCAAATAATTTAATTTTTGCACTATTTGCACTTACTGGAAGTCCCATTTGTGCCATAATGGATATTTGTGTTAATGTTTCAAGTAATGTTGTTTTACCTCCACTGTTTGCCCCTGTTAAAAGTGCAATGTTTTCATCTTGTGTTAATTGATAATCTACTTTTTGAATGTACTCTTTGTCTTTTTTAAGTGCTAATTCTAAATGAAGGGCTCCGTCTAATTGAATTTCTTCGCTAAATTCCGGTCTGCATAAGTCATATTCATATGCGAAACTACCTAAACTGAATTCGTAATCAAATTTGATTGCATCTTCAACTTCTGCAATAGCTTTATTTTTCATTGAATTCAATTCAATTGCAGCACTTCTTTTAATGTCGAAAATATCATTTTCTTTTTTAGATGACTGTTCAAGTGTAATTCTTTGAATTTCACTATCATCTATTTCAATTGGATATTTTCTTAAAAAAGGGTCAAAACTTATTCCAGTTTTTTCACGAATAATTTCTTTTCTTTTATTGATAATTTCATCAAATATTTTGCTAATCTTTGGAGGGAAGTTATTATTTAATAGATTGAGAATTTCATCTCCTTCAAGATCAACTTGTTTTATGGATTTTTCTAATTCACTATCCATATCATCTTTAAGAGAATAAACAAGTTTCTCAATATCTACTTCTCTCTTATCAATAATATTTACTTCATCGATAATAGGAATGATTTCTCCAAGCACACTTTCCTTATTTCTAATTTTTTGTATCTCATGAACTCTTGTGAATAAATCTTTATTTTGAATAAAGAAATTGATAATTTTTTCAGGAACTATCTCATAATCATTGTCTTCAATACTTACCATTACAAGATTTGGCATTCCTTCAAAATCAAGTACTCCCTGTGAATATACATAAAATACCAAATCATAATTCATCATTTCTTCTTGAAGTAATGGTGAATCGTTTGCAGTTATTATTGGATAATACTGGTTTAATCCTAAATCAGTAAGGTATGAATTGTCTTCTTCACTTTCAACAAGAATTGCTTTACTTGGATCATATTCTGCTTTTACTTCTTCAACTTCTTTTAGATTTTTCATTAATCCTCTTAATTTGATTATTGGAAGTTGTGAAACGTGTTCTTTAGCATCCATTACAAAATCAAGCTGTGAATTAATTTTTTTAATATCTTTTGAAGGGGAAAGTAATAAAATTCTATTTTTTGAATATGCTGTGTTAGAGTATGCTAGTATTTTATTGATGATATCTTCATAAAGTTCCATAGCTCTGTCGCTTTTTATGAATTCATATTTTGGATTGTTTAACAATTGGTTCATAATGTCAATTGCTTTTCTTTGACTTATCCCATCGATATTGATTATTTTTTCAACATCAACATTATCGACTATCTTCTGGAGTTCTTCTTCACCTCCAACACTTTTTATGATTTTTTCAGATATTTTATCTCCAATTCCTTTTATGTTTTGCAATGTAATTCTTTCCCTTTGCATTTTTACCAACCCTTTCTGTCATATGATATTTCTTTTAATATATATTCAACATTGCCGAGAGCATTTGAAAAGTAATATTTTAATAGTTTGCAGCAGTGTTTTTAGAACTATATTTTTTCAATTCTTTTTCATTGACATTGCCGTTAAGAGCATCATTATAGATATCAACAATTTTATAATAGTTATCATCTTTATATCTACCGTCAATTGCAAAATTGGAATAATTGATATTTTTTAAATGTTCTATCTCATTAATTAATGAAAGTTCACTATCATTAAATATTGTCAATTCCTGTGATGAAATGCTTTTGTGAATTGGATATCTGTTGTTTTTCTTATCAATCAAATAATTTTTATAGTTCTTGTCTTTTTCAAATCCATAAAGTAATGGATATCTTGTCTTCATAAGTTCAACAGATCCTTGAACCAATATTTCAACTTTCTGAGGATATTTGCAGTGCTTAATTATGTTTTCATAATCTTTTTTTGTTAATTCAGGAGATAATGTTAGTATTTCATATCCTTCAAGACTGTTTATTGTCTCATTATTTGTGATGTTCATGGAATAAAATCCGTACTGTCCATTAAAACTGTTGCTCATTATAGGCAAAGTATAATGCATTTTATTTAATATTCCTCTTACCTTGTTCAATGACTTTATTAAGCTGTCATGAGTTATGTCTGGCCACTTCCAGACTAATTCATAATCTTTGTCATAGGATATTTCGTATGCTTTCTTAATGAAACTAATCATATAATTGAGGTTTGGATTTTCATCTGAAAGAACCAATGAATCATCCGGATTTGGAATTTCCAAATAAACTCTTTTAACATTTTTTACATGCTCTAAATGTTTTAAGTTATTTGTATAAAATGAAATATTGCATTCTGTTTCATTATTTTTGCTGTTGCATTCATCTAACTTGATTTTCTTACTGTTATTTTTAAATGAATTGACAACGTCATATTCTATTTTTTCAAATAAATTCCTTCTGAGTTCATTTATTTTGCTTATCGGTATGAATAATGTTCCATCATAATTTATGTTGATTTGAACTATTTGATAGGGATAATTATCAATTTTTTGAAGCTGTTTTTTGATTGTTTCTCTTGTAACGCTCTTTTTGAGAGGTTTTTCAAATGGGGTATTTCCTACAACTTCACATTCAAACTCTTTTCTGTTTGCAAGAGTTAATCTTCCTTTAAGCACAGGGAACTTATTTTTAACTGAAAAAGTAAGTATCAATTTGGATTTTACAAAGCTTGATCCTTTAGTTTCTATTTTCTTAACTTTTTTGGTTAAACTATTTCTTTTTGTTAGGTACACATCAGATTCATTCAAATTAAATGTACTTTTCTTATTTTGCCATACTTTTTTAACAACTAAAACCTTGTCTTTTCTTGATAAATCTTTCACAGGTTTATTTTTTCCGGTTTTAAAGTGATTCAATGTAGTGACGAGAGGATTTTGAGATACTTCAAATCCGTAATCATTGTTGTTTTTGATTATTAATAGTCCATCTCCTTTTTCAGGAATGGTCTTTATGGAATCATCTAATCTAATTGCGATTTGATTTTTCTCGGATTTTATGACTCTACCTATTTTCAGTCCAATATGGCCTGCTTTAAGGCTTCTTTGTGGTGACTCATTGAATAATCCTTCACAAAGTCCTCTATTGAATACGAGATTTATGTTTTCACTTTTTGTTTCTTTGTTGCTTTTTAGTTTATTCAATGCTTTACGATAGGAACTTATTACAATAGCTAAATATTCCTTGTTTCTCATTCTGCCTTCAATCTTAATGCATGTAATATTCATTTCTGAAATTTCTTTTAGCTGATTGAATAAACTTAAATCACATGGTGATAAGTAATAATTTTCTTTTTTAATTCCGTCGATTCTATATTTTTGACGGCAAGGTTGAGCACAGGTTCCTCTGTTTCCGCTTCTTCCACCTTTAAAACTACTCATTAGGCATTGTCCTGAGTAAGAATAACATAAAGCTCCATGAGCAAATATTTCAAATTCCATATTTGTATCAAGTGCCTTGATTTCTTCTTTTTTCATTTCACGTGGAAGTACAACACGTTTTATCCCTTTACTTTCCAAATAGTTTAATTTCAATTGATTTTCACAGGTCATCTGTGTTGATGCATGGATTTTTAATTTAGGTACGTGCTTGTTGATCAACTCAACCAGTCCTAAATCTTGTACTAAAATAGCATCAACTCCAATAGCATATAGGTGATAAACATAATTAATCACATCTTCTAATTCATCTTCTTTTATCAATGTGTTTACGGTAACGTAAACTTTGACATTATGTATGTGTGCAGTATTTACTGCTTCATCAATCTCATCTAAAGTAAAGTTTGTTGCATATTTACGAGCACCATAATCTTTTCCAGATAAGTAAACTGAACTTGCTCCTGCATTTATTGCAACTTTCAAATGATCCATAGACCCAACGGGTGCAAGTAATTCAGGAATTCTCATTATTTATCCTCGTGTAATCTACCTTCAATATAATTTCCTTTGTTAATGTAAGACTGTGAGAAATCCATAATCTGGTATTTGTATTTGCTCAATTCCTCTTCATCTTTATTGCTGAGGCTTTCATTATAGATTGATAATATTTGTTTGGTGTACTGTTCATTTGAGTATCTGCAATCGAGAATCAATGTATCAAGACCAAACTCTTTTATTTCATTTATTTCCTCAATCAAGCATAAGCAATCCTTGTTGATGATGTGGCTTTGTCTGTTGTAGTCAAAGAACACTTTGTATTTGAATTTTTTCCTCTTTTTATCTTCAAGAATGGCATAATCGGCATCATTTGAAATGATAAAGTCTTTACCGTCATTCAAATTGGTGAAATCATCTTTACTTACGATAACTTCCAGGTTTCCATTAACAATCATTCCAAGATCTATATTCCTGTCGTGGTTTTTGAGGACAACTTCCCTAATTTCCTTGCCTGAGAGTTCAGAAGATAATATTAAAGATTTAAATCCTGCTTCATTTAAGTCACGAACGCAGAAACTGTTCCATACATTTAAGTTATGGTTTCCGTGGATTGGACAGTCAAATATGTCATTCATTCCAGGGAAATCTCCCATTACTGAAATGATTATTCCTTTATTTTCAAGTTCTTTCACAATTTCATTGCATTTTATAGCATCTTCTTCTGAGATAAATGAAGATAAAACCCAGACAAATTCTGCCTGAGATGCCATTAGACTACCTTTCATTAATGTGTCTTTAATATTTTTGAAGTAGTCATCTGGGTTGTTGTAGTGGCAAGTTCCATCAAAATAGATTCTTTTCAAGTCAAATCCTGATGCTGCTCTTATTTGTGATAAGTCATCGATGAATATTGATAATTTAGGTGTTTTTGGTTTGATTTTTCCGCTATTTTCGTAATCATCGAAAAATTTTGTTAAATTCTTACGCACTTCTTTTACAGCCTTTTTGGTCGGTGTGTAATGATTCATCAGCATTTCTGTTGCAGTATCCAAAATTTCACGCCTAATCTGGTTAATCTTACGAATTTGTGTAAACATGTCATTTGGCATATTGTTGAAACGAATGTTTTCAATATAAAATGGTGTTCCCCCTGTTTTGTTGAGCTGTACTTCAATTGTTTCTTCATCAATTGGTTTATTTTTAGCTTTTTCAAACATATCGAGAGCTTTGTGTCTGAAATTAATTAATTCATCACCGACATGATATTCAACTTTGGTGTATAAGTTCAAATCAGCATCCCAAGTCAAGGATAAGTTAAGTCCAATATGATTTTTAATGGTTTCTTTTTCGAATTGTTTTAAATATTCGTGAGTTGATGCAGAATAACTGATAAATACTTCGGTTCCTTCTTTAACAAGACGTGTAGTATCTATTATGATTTCATTTTCATCCTGTTTGATAATGTTTTCCAAGTAAATCCCTTTGATTTTACCATTGTATTTAAATGCAATTCCGTCACCTGGCTCTAAAATAACTGGAATTTCTTTGTTTTTGATTTCAATGGTGACTTTTGTTCCGTCAATGTTGGTAATATCTCCGATGTATAATCCTTCATGACCAGAACTTCCTCTACCCATTACTTCTCCGGGTTTGTCTCCCATTATGTATCCGTCGGTGAATTTTCTGTTGAAAACAAGGTGTAAATCTTTTTCATAATCTCCCGGATTTCCGTCAATGATGTTTCTGTAGCTGTTTACTATAGTTCCAATATAATCTTTGGATTTCATCCTACCTTCTAATTTGAGAGACTTTACTCCAGCATCTGAAATTTCTTGTATATTCTTGTATGTAGCAAGATCGTGTGTTGAAAGAAGGAATCCGTTTCCTATGTTGTATCCTCTGTATTTCAAGCGGTATTGTCTTCTGCATGGTTGTGCACAAGCTCCTCTGTTACCGCTTCTGCCACTATTGTATGATGACATGTAACATTTTCCGCTGACACAGTAACATAATGCTCCATGCCCGAATACTTCAATATCCATGTTGATATTATCTTTTTTAAGCTGTTCGTAGGTTTCTTTTATTTGGTTGATGTTTACTTCTCTTGGAAGAACAACTCTTTTTATGTTGTTGTTTGAAGCCCATTTGATGCAGCTGTAATTGTTCAATCCCATTTGTGTTGATGCATGAACTTCCAAATCTGGAATGAATGTCCTTAAAAGCCAGATTAATCCGAAATCCTGCACAATAACTGCATCTACTCCAATTTGATATAATTTAAATAAGTATTTCAATACATCTACTATTTCGAAGTTATTGACTAATGTGTTAACAGTTACATGGATGTCAACACCATTTAAATGAGCATAATTAACTGCCTTTTCCAATTCTTCCATGGTAAAATTTTTGGCATATGCTCTTGCACCGTAATTTGGCCCTGCAATATATACTGCATCTGCACCAGCATTTACTGCTGTAATCAATACTTCATATGAGCCTGCAGGGGCTAATAATTCTTCTAAAACCATTTATTTTTACACCTTGATTGATTATTCATTTATATTTTTATAATTAATTATATATTAAATTTAAAACATATTCTATTTTATGTATATTGTATTTGAAGGAATTGATGGTGCTGGAAAATCAACCCAAATCCAATTATTAAAAGAATGGCTTGAAGCAAATGGATTTAGAGTTGAAACATTGGTTGAACCGACTGATTCAGAAATTGGAAAACTAATCAGAAAAATACTGCAACGTCCGGATGCAACAAATGATAGGGTTCAAAAAACATTAGGATTACTCTTTGCAGCTGATCGGATGTTAATAATGGATAAACTTGAAGACAAATCAAAAATAATCATTTCTGACAGATCATTCATATCAAGTTTAGCTTATCAGGAACCTGCAGATTGGATTGGAGTCTTAAATAAATATGCTAAAAAACCAGATTTGTTATTATTGCTTGATTTGGATGTTAAAAGGTCAGTTTCAAGAACCTATGGTGAGGACACATTTGAAAATGAGGAATTTTTAACTGGTGTTAAAGACAATTATTTAAAATTAGCTGAAAATTATACTACTGAAATTATCAATGCAAATAATGGTGTTAATAAGGTATCTTCAGATATAAAAAAAGCAGTTGCACCCTATCTTGGAATCTGTCCTGATTGTATACTATAAAATAAAATATAAAGGAGATTATTCTCCTTCTAATTCTTTTAGTCTGTCACGAATTGCAGTTTCTAAGAATTCTTTTACTTTTACAAGTTCATCGTATTCTCCTATGATTTTAGGTCCAAATTCACTATGTTCTAGTGTGATGTCAAATTTTTCGAATGCATGAGCAAGCATTTGTTCGCCAACACCATTTGGTAAACCCATTTCAAATTCTTCTTTTTCTTCAACCATTTAGTTTTCCTCCATGTATTCTCTTACCGGAGCAAAGAATTCAATTAAAAAATCTTTGATTCCATTTTTTAAATCCATTGGGTGTAAATTACCTTCACTAAAGTCTTTGATTAATTCATCATGGGTAAGCTCAATGTCTCCACCGAATTTTTCAGGTCTTTTAATGAGTAATTTTTCTTGATTTGGATAAACAAATGTTTCTGCAATTTCAATCATAGGATTACCTTTGATTTCACCTTGTGGGCAGTAACTTTTGTTTATTTTTTTAGTTATCTCTTTAACGGAGTCATCTACTGCAATGTAGTTTCCTTTACTGGAGGACATTTTTGCATCTCCGTCAAGACCGTGTAATAATGGGGTGTGAATGCAGACAGGAACGTTTTCTCCAATTTTTTCTAAGTTTTCACGGGCTAACATTTGGATTTTTCTCTGTTCCATACCACCAAGAGCAATGTCTACTTTAAGTGCAGCCATATCTACGGTTTGCATGATTGGATAAATTACACTAGCTACTTTTGGATTGTCATCAGCACGACTTACTTGATCCATACTTCTTCTTGCTCTTTTTAAAGTAGTCATGGTTGCTAATTGATAAACTTTATCAGTATAATCTGATTCTAATTGGAATGATGAACCGTAAACATACTCAGTTGTTTCATCAAGACCAAGAGCTTGGAAACATTTTTTGTTGTACTCAGCAGTTTCAGCAATTTCTTCAATAGTTCCTTTTCCATTTAAAAATGCATGGTAGTCTGCTAAGAGGATTTTGATTTTAAATCCTAATTTTTGTAACTGTTTAAGTTTTTGTACAGTCACTGCATGCCCTAAATGGATTTTACCAGAAGGTTCATAACCTGTATAAGCTATAGGTTGGTCTTTTTCAAGTACTTCTTTTAATTCTTCTGTGTCTATAACTTCTAAGGTTCCTTCTTCGATTAACTGAATTTTTTCTTCAATATTCATTTTATCACTTAGTTTAATAAATATGTGTAATTATCAATTTTTATAAGCTTTATTTCGTCTCCGATATTGTAGTTCGCAAACTCTTCGCTCATTTCCAAATCAACTGCTGAGTAATCAACAGGATCCAATATTTGAATTGTGCTTGGAGACATTGAAATTATTGTTGTTGTTTCGACATCTGATGACTTTTTGAGAAGTTCTATTTTCTCAATATTCTTTAAAGGAATATTTTGTTTCTTATTTGTTTTGATATCTTTACCAACAACTCTATTTTTGTCAATACCAGTTACCTGGATTATTTTATCTTCAAATTTGACGAAGTCATTAAGTTCAAATTCTGGAATTCTAACTGAAATCCAAATTCTGTAAAGTCCTTTTCCGGTAGATTTGTCTTCACTTATAAGTCTTGGAGATTCTTTGATTACTCCTCCAAATTCCTCTTTTAAAGCTTCTGCAACTTTTCTACCACTTTTTAAAGAACCGATATAATAATCATGACCTTCTTTAGGTCTTGCTATTTGTGGGCAGTATGCTAATTTGTCAGTTTTTTGCTGTTTTATTAAAGTTCTTTCAACTATTTCATCAGCTTTCTGGAATTCTTCGCTTTTTATTTCTCTTTTGTCTGCTCTGAATTGAATAACTGCTTCATAATATCCTGATTGCACTTTACTGCATGTTGGACAAACTGTTTTTAAAATTTTAACCTCGGTTTCCTTGGTTTCTTCAATTTCAGTTCCTTCAACTTCTCCAACAATTTCCACATAGCATTCAGCTATTGTACCTTTCATCTGGTCAATTTCCAAATTGACAATCTCATTTGAAACTTCATCAGAGATTTTTATGTTTCGCTCAAGTGCTCTGTAAATAATCTCTTCTTCGGGAATGAACTCTTCACTCCATTTCCCTTCTTCAAGTTTACTATTACAATGGCTGCATATTTGAACTTCAATTCTTTTAGGTAGTTCAATCATCTGAAAATCTTTTAAAAAACAGTCTATACAGATGTTGCCAACCATCTTCTTATCAGTACTTCCGCACTCTGGACAAAACATAGTATCAATAAAAAAATAAGAAAAAAGGTAAGATTATAATGATTTTAAAGGTGCAGTTGCTCCGCAAGCAGCACATTTAAGTAAGAATATTCTACCTTCTCTGATAATTCTAGTATCTGGTCTGTTACATTCGTGGCAAATTACATATTTGTCTACGTAATCTTCAATTCTTTCATTAATTAAGTAATGAGTAAATTTACCTTGTAAGATTGCTCTTTGACCTTCTATGTTTCCTGCAGTACCTAATTCTCTCATTAAGAATTTTAATAAGTGTTGAGGGTCTCTGTTTAAACCTTCTGCAACGTCTTTAAAGTTTTTAATGAAAGTTCTATTACCTTGGATGTCTGAATAAGCTTTAGGGATTTTGAACCTTTTGTGTTCAAATACTTCAGGAGGTAATTGGTCAATTGCTCTTTCTAATAAATCTTCGTATTTATCCATGTTATCTCTCCGTGAAAATTAGTATAAGTATAATATAATATATTAAGTTTTATTTTAATCATTTATTAATGTATTGTTATTTAAAGGATTTTATAAAAAAAGTTTAATAAAAAAATAAAAAGGCAGATACTTTAAGCAAGTCTAAAGTATCCAGTTGATGGTTCGTATATGACTCCTTTTTGGACTAAGTTTCTAATGATTTGTTCTGTTTTATCTTCACTTATTCCATGCTTGTCACTCATATTGGATATCAATACGTTTAAAGGAGCCTGTCCACCATATTCCTCTTCAAGGAATTTGATTTCTTCAGATACAATTTTTATTTTGTCTCTTTCTGATTTTCTGGTTCCACCACTTACGATATCAGCGTCCATTTCACCGGTTTCAGGATCAACACCAACTTCTCTAAGACAAGCTAATTGTAATCTAACAGCTTTTTCCGCATCTTCTTTGTCAACGGTTTCTTTAAGTTTGATTTTAGCACTAGCTTCAGATAAACGAATAATTGCTTCGAGCTGTCTTGCGGTAATAGGAACTGCACCTTGTTCTTCTGGGTTACTGTTCCTTGTACTTACATAGAACTCTTTTAAAACTTCATTTGCTGCTTCAGTTAATCTAGGATTAACATTTTTACGTGCATATGCGATGTATTTTCTAAGCAATTCTGGTTCAATTTCATAATCAACAGTATTGAACTGGTGAGTTTTCAAAATATGCTCTGCTAATTCTGAATCTCTTTCTTTACTTGGTTTATCTTCAATTACAAAAATCAAATCGAAACGAGAAATAATTGGTGCTGGCAAATCAATTTGTTCTGCAAGTACTTTATATCTGTCAAATCTTCCGAATTTTGGGTTTGCTGCTGCGAGTACTGAACATCTTGAGTTCAATGTTGCCATAATACCTGCTTTTGCAATACTTACTGTTTGTTGTTCCAATGCTTCGTGGAGCGCGGATCTGTCTTCAGATCTCATTTTATCGAGCTCGTCAACACAAACGTTACCTTGGTCCCCAAGTACTAATGCACCTGCTTCAAGAGACCATCCACCAAGTTCATCTCTTACAGCTGCTGCAGTTAAACCCGCACCTGTTGTACCTTTACCACTTGTGTAAATACTTCTTGGAGCGAGTCTTGAAACATATTTCAATATCTGGGACTTACCGATACCAGGGTCCCCTACAATGAGAATATGAATGTCTCCTCTCAGTTTAGTTTCATCTTCAAGCTGTTTGGAAGCTCCTCCAAATAACTGCAATGCAATAGCTTCTTTTACATCCCTATAACCTTTAATTGAAGGTGCTGTTGATTTGATAATTTTATCGTAAATATGTGGGTCTTTTGACAATTCAATGATTTTTTCTTCATCTTCTTCAGAGAGTTGCAATTCTTCAAACTCTTGTTCAAGCGGTTCAATGTGATTTACATAAATATAATTCTTGAATTTGCCGCTTCTTTCTTCTCTGAATGTTTTTAATGTCCCGGTGATTCTTACTTTGTCTCCAGGATTTAATCTATCTACTAAATCATCTTCTAAAATCATTAACATCTGTTTAGGTTCAGTTCCTCCAGATAAGTTTTCCAATGGTTCCTGCATCCTTGCAGTTTGTGTATCTACGTATTTTGATTCTTCTTGGAGTAATCTAAATGACCTTCCACCACATTCACTACATAATGAAGGTTCTATTATGGTGTTTGCGGAAGTTTGGTCTACCTCATGCAGTCTCATACATCCTCTACACTCAAACACACCTGTTTCGATACGTGGTCTGATTTCATCAGTTTTTCTAACGATTCCGTCTGCAGCAACAAATGTTCCAATGTATTTACTTAAAAGTGTTTTCAATGGAATGACATTGCTTAAATGTTCAAAACGGATGTTGATATCCGCATCTTTAACGAGAGGGTCAATGTTCTTAATAGCTAATCTAGCAGCATCAATAACTTCCTCTGGTTTGTCGATTAATAAATCTGCCAAGTCTGGATCAAATATTTCCAATGTACGATAATCCACATTAAGTGATCGTTCATCAGGATATTTTTCAAGGATGTCAAATACATCATCCTTATATAATGTAGCAAAAAACTCTTCGAATTTTGCAATTGATGTTTGTGATTTAGTAGTTGAATTCATTATCTTATTATTATTTTTTTCATAGTTAAAAAAAATTTTGATATTTGTGGTGTTGGCAATAAAAATTATATACTAAAATTAATATAGTATAATCTAATATTTTTTTTATATTAATATTATGCGAGGATAAAATGAGAAAATCTAGGTTAAGTTTATTCAAATCCACTTCCATGATGATTTCTGTTGTCGGAATCATAATGATAATTTCAACAATTATTGTTGTGGCATATGTGGGATACAGTATGGTTTCTTCCAGCATTACAAATGAAATATCCTCTGGAACACAATATGATGAGCTCGCTGAGCTTAAAGCAGAATATGGTAATTTATCTGTCAAGTTTGACAATGCTAAATCCACTTATTATGCTGGCGATTCTGATGATGTGCAAGTTTACAATGATGCTAAACTGGAACTATCTCGGGCCAATTCCGCTATTGAAAATGTTCAAAGTGCTTTGGATGCAGGTAAACCATCAAATGATGTTGATAGCAGAATAGTTTTCGCTAAAGAAAAACTTGAAACTGCTCAAAAGGCTTATAATAGTCTCTAATTTTTTCTTTTTTTTCTATTTCTTTTATTTGGCATATATTCTAAGCCGACAACATACATTTCAGAACTTTTTTTACGTGATGATGCGGGTTTTGTAGTTCTAACATGTCTAAATTTACCTTTTAGTGATTCTAACATATTTTTGTATTCTGGGCCTTGGAATACTTTCATTACAAGGTTTCCTTTTTCTTCTAGAATGTTTTCAGCGATTTCAATTACAACATTGACTAAATCAATTGATCTTAATTGGTCAATATTCTTGATTCCACATAATGATGGTGATGCATCAGACATTACTACTTTTGCCTTCCCACCAATGATGCTCATAATCTTTTCCTGAACTTCAGGGGTTGTGAAATCTCCTCTAAGTCCATAATAGTTAGGTTCATGGAATTTTTTGAATCTGTTTAAGTCAACTCCAACAACAATTCCTTCTTCACCAACTTTTTCAAGAGCAACTTGAGACCATCCTCCGGGTGCTGCTCCAAGATCAACTACGGTATTTCCTTCTTTAATGAGTTTATATTTTTTATCAAGTTGTTTGAGTTTATATGATGCTCTTGAACGGTATTCTTCTTTTTTAGCTTGTTTATAATATGGGTCATTGTGTTTTTCCATTTGCCATCTGCTTCCCATTTTAATCCCTCTTGTATTTGTCAAAGTCAAGTGCACTGCAAACTGGCGCACCAATTTTTATTATTTCAACGTCTACTTCTTTTTTGTTTATTTCAAGTAACATTACAGTTCTATCTGCAAGTCTTGGCACGATTGGACTTCCAGGATTTAAAAGTAAAATTCCTTCAATCTGTTCGATTTTCGGTTGGTGTGAATGTCCTGACACTAAAATATCTGCATCTAATTGTCTTGCAAGATATAATAATTGCTGTGTGTCTGCTCTTGGATAAACTTCTCCATGAACCAGACCAATTCTTAAATCTTCTGCTTTAATCACTCTGGCTTTTGGAAGGTCAATTCCATTTACTCTATCCATATTTCCTTGGATTGCCATTACTGGAGCTATTTTTTCTAATTCCTCAATAACTTCCATTGAAGTTAAATCTCCAGCGTGCAATATTAAATCAACATCTTTAAAAGTATCAATCACCTTTTGAGGTATTTCTTTTGCTCTATCAGGAATGTGGGTGTCTGAAATCAAACCGATTAACATAATTTTTCAATCCTTATTTATTCATTTAAGATATTTGTCTATCATCCTTTTTAATCATATTTGCTTAATTAAATAAAAACTATTATTAATTCAGAAAAATATATATAAAATCATCATTCTTTTTAGGAGAGATAAAATGGGAAAAGTGAAAAAGGAAGATATCTTAGATATCTTGGCTAAATATGACAAAAGTGATATAACAATAGCTACCCTTGGAAGCCATACATCCTTACATATTTTGCAAGGTGCAAAAGAAGAGGGTTTTAGAACTGCTGTTGTTTGTGAAAAAGGACGTGAAATTCCATATCAAAGATTTGGAGTTGCAGATGAATTTATAATGGTTGACAAATTCAAGGACATTGTAAATGAAGATGTACAACAAAAACTCAGAGATATGAATGCTATTGTTGTTCCTCATGGATCTTTTGTTGCATATGCCGGTTTGGATAATGTTGAAGATAAATTCAATGTTCCAATGTTCGGAAACCGTGATGTGCTCAGATGGGAAGCTGAAAGAGACAAAGAAAGACAATTGCTTGTTGAAGGTGGCGTAAGAATACCTTTCAAATATGACAGTCCTTCTGAAATCGACAGACCTGTAATGGTAAAATTCCCAGGTGCAAGAGGTGGAAGAGGTTACTTTGTTGCTTCATCTACTGAAGAGTTCGACTCAAAAATTGAAGCTATGAAAGCACGTGGATGGTTAGAAGACAGTGATGTTGAAGCAGCTCACATTGAAGAATATGTATCTGGTTGTAACTACTGTATACACTATTTCTACTCTGCATTAGATGATACTGTTGAATTAATGGGTATGGATACAAGATACGAATCCAGTATTGATGGTTTTGTAAGAATGCCTGCAAAAGATCAATTGGACATTGATTTAAGTCCATCTTATGTAGTAACTGGTAACCACCCTGCTGTAATTCGTGAATCATTACTTACACAAGTATTTGACATTGCAGACAAATTAACTGAAAGTGCTAAAAAATTAGTTGCTCCAGGATTAAATGGTCCTTTCTGTATGCAAACTTTAGTTAACGATAACTTAGAAGTAATTTGTTTTGAAATCAGTGCAAGAACTGACGGTGGAACAAACACATTCATGGACGGTTCACCTTATTCCTATTTAACTTATGGAAAACCAATGAGTATGGGTAGAAGAATTGCTCTTGAAATCAAAAACGGTATAGAAAGAGAAGAATTAGAAAAAATAATAACATAAGTTCGTTATTATTTTTTATTTTTTTTTAAATTTTATTTTTTTAAGATTTTATTTAAAAATCCTTTTTTAGGTTCAGTTGTTTGAACTTTGTTTTGTTTTTTTTGCTTTGGTTTTGTTTTTGCCTATTTTTTGTTTCTTTTCATATTGTTCTAATGCTCTAACACGGTCTCTTTTACCCCATGCACCAACAAAACCAACAAATGCTCCAACACCGATAATTATAAGGGTCACTGCAATTATTCCATTTTCAGTTAAGAAAACTCCGTCAAATTGTCCTAAATATCCTTGAAATGTCAATACTACAATTGGTGTTGCAGCTAATGCACCCATAATGGTTCCAGTTTTAATGTCTGGTTGGCCATACCCTGCATAAATAAGTCCTAATGCTGAAAATGGATATAACCAATCATTGATTTGCCATCCGAGTAATATAAATCCTGCAGCTATTGCTGCTCCAAAAACTAATGCTTTTACATTTAGCTCTGAAAACATATTCATAATTTAATCTCCAAATCCTTATTTTTTAGAAGCTATTATTCCACCGAATGCTCCAGTTATTCCCATTACAATTGCGTAATAAATCAAATATGTTATTACTATGGTTATACTTGTGATTCCGGAGAGGGTAAATCCAGTCAATCCTCCGAAAATACCGAATAAACTTCCACCGAAAGTTGCGACTAAAACAAATAATACTGCACTAACAATTGTACCTAATGCTCCTGCAACAGCAGCATTCCATAATCCGCTAAGTGCTCCGTCATGTGCAATATAACCTGTGATAAATCCAACAATTAATAATCCAATAAATTCATATTGGGCGAAAAATGATTTAACTATTATAGCTAATATGAAACCTATAATTACTGCTTTCCATTTAGTCATAATATCACCATCATATATAATTATCTGATTTCATTAATAAAAATATTTATTTTTTCTTCTGGGTTTTTAATATCTTCTGCAGTCAAAAACATTGTTGAAATTTGTTCTTTACCACATACTTCTGAAATATTCTTTAAAGTTTGTTCATATCCGTTGCCCATACAGGTACAGAATGATGCCACATTTTTAATTTCACTGTTGTATTTCATTAGATATGTATAAATTGGAGTTGCCATATTTGAAGCCCAAACTGGAGTTCCAATGATGATTAAATCATAATCTGATGGATTTTTTGATATGGGATTGATGTCTGTTGTTCTTCCCATTGCAGCATTCATTCCTCCTTTTAAAAATCCAAGTTTTCCGGAATATTTGTTGTTGTCTGTTATCTCTTCAATATCACAATCAAGTTTTTTCTGTATTGTTTCAGCTATTTCTTTTGTAATGTTTGTTCTTGAATAGTAAACGAGTAAGGTTTTCATATTTTCACCTAATATATGTCTTTTAATTTGTCTTTAATTTGATCAAGTATTGCTTTATGCATCCTTTTTGTAAATTCTGCTTTATCATTTTGGTTAAGAACATCTAAATATCCTTGTGAAACTAGGTTAAATGCAAAAGGACTTGGAATTACAGTATTTATTGTCTTTATTTCCATTGAACCGTTAGCCACCATATCTATTACTTTTTTGGCATTCTTGATGTCCATATAGTCTTCAAGTGCTTCTCTTCGAGCTTCCTTTAGAATTGAGAAATTTTCATCCATGTCCTGAACGAATTTAAGCAATATTTTCCCACGGACTTGCTGGCGGCCAACAGACTTGGATTCTCCTTTGTATCTTCTCAAGGTCATGAGGGACCTTCCAGCACAGTGTCTGAATCTGGATGCAAGTGTTTCGGTCTTGTTTAATGATTTTGTTAATATTGTTTCAAAGTTTTCAGGTGTTAATTCTTTAAATGACTCTAATCCTCCGATTTTGCCATCTGAACTTAAATAAAATCCGTTGTCACTAATGGATATTGTTACATTTGTATTGTATTGGCGTGCAACAACATATGCGACGGCACGGGATAATGCATCATTTACTTTTCTTCCAAATAATGAATGGAATATTACAAAATTCCTTCCACCAAACCCTTTATAATATTCGATGAGTAAAATACGGTTACTTGGAATTTTAGCGTATTTGTATTGTTCAACAAAGTATTCGTAGATTGAATTGGCTGCAAAATCATCAACATACAAGTAATCGTAAATGAATTCCATGATATCTTCTTTGCTTCTTCTGTATTCAAATCTACTTTCCATGTGGGATCTAAAACGTTGAATGTCCATTGCAAGGTCAAAAGATAATGGCAATTGCTGTGAAAACCATGATGGTATTGTAGGAGGTCCACTTGCAGGAGATACATTGATTGTCATTCCTTTTCCGTAGTTGAATCTGTATGTTCTACCTCCTAAAACGAAGGTATCTCCTTTTTTTAATCTTTCCATGAAACTTTCTTCGATTTTTCCAACAGTTTCTCCATCACATTTAACGAGAACTCCCGAACTGTCAGGTATTGTTCCTATATTTGTTGAATAGATTGCTCTAGCTAGTTTTCCACGTTTTCCAAATGTGTTTTCCTTATAGTCAATCCAGATTTTTGCATAGACGTATCTTTCTTCAAGTTCAGGATATTCTCCTGCCATATAACTTAAAACATCTTCATAATCATCTCTTGATAAGTCTTTATAGCAATAACTCTTTTTGATTACATCAAATGCATAATCGATATCCCATGGGTTTTCAATCCCCATTCCGTAAATGTGCTGTGCTAAAACATCCAAACAGTTGGTTGGGATATTGATTTTGTCAATTTTTCCTTCTTTTGCATTTTTAAGTAATACTGAGCATTCAACCAGGTCGTCACGGTTTGTTACAATTATTTTTCCTTTTGACTTTTCATGCAGTTTGTGTCCACTTCTTCCGATTCTTTGAAGTGCTCTTGCAACAGATTTTGGGGAGTTTATCAAAACAACAAGATCAATGTATCCTATATCAATTCCAAGCTCCAAAGATGTTGATGAGATTACTACTTTGAGTTTTCCTTCCTTTAATTTGTTTTCAGTATCTAATCTTACTTCTTTTGAAAGTGAGGAATGGTGAGCCATGATGTTTGAATCATTGTAATTCATTGGATACATTTTCTTTAGATTGTAGACAAAGCGTTCTGTTCCACTACGTGTGTTTGTAAAGACTAATGTTGTTTTGTTTTCCTGAATTAAATCATCAAGTAAATCATACATTCCAAGTCGGGTGTCCTCTTCGTCAGCTAGCACAATATCACTTACGGGACACATAACTTCCATATCCAACTCTTTTAGATAGTTTATTTTAACGACTTTGCAGTTTCGCTCAACGCCATATTCGTAACCTACAAGGAATCTCGCAACTTCTTCAAGAGGACTTACGGTTGCTGAAAGTCCAATTCTTGTGTATTGTCCTATTAAGTGTTGTAATCTTTCTAATGATAAGCTTAAATGAACTCCACGTTTGTTTTCGGCTAGTGAGTGGATTTCATCAATAATCACATATTTGACTCCGCTCAATTTTTCCCTAAATTTTGGTGCTACGAGTAAAATGGATAATGTTTCGGGTGTTGTAATCAAAATATGTGGTGGTTTTTTAAGCATCTTTTGCCTTTGGTATTGTGAAGTGTCTCCGGTTCTTACTGCTTTTCTGATTCCTAAATCCTGACCGGATATTTCTTCAATTCCTTTTAGGGGTTCCTCTAAATTTTTTTCAATATCATTGTCTAATGCTTTTAGTGGTGAAATGTAAATGCAGTATACCTTATCTTCTAGTTGGTCCTTTTCTGCAAGTGTTGTCAATTCACTTATCACTGATAGGAATGCTGTTAATGTTTTTCCTGATCCTGTTGGTGATGAAATTAAAATGTTGTTCTTCTTGTGGATATCTATGATTGACATCTTTTGTGCGGGAGTAAAATCTTCAAACTTTGAATCAAACCATTTTTGAACCCATGGGTGTAGGGTTTTGAATATTTGTTTTTTGGTGTAGACTTTGGTTTGTTCTTCAATCATTGTTATTCTCCTGATTTTAATTTGAATATTATTAACCTTTTAATCTTTATAGTATTTAATTTTATTATAACTAGTCATGTTCAGTTTAATAATATTGTCGGAATATTTTTCCAGTGTAGTAATTTTCATTGGTATTTTTTATTCATATCGCTATTTTTTTAAGGGTTTATTTAATCAAATTATTTGAATATTATATAGTTATTATTCTATTTATTGAATATAATTTATCAAATATATAAAAAACTAAATAAAATAGTTAAATAGTTTAATTTATAATATATTCATTCATGGGCTTAGTGCTTAGGTGGTATTGAAAATGAAAAACTATTTTGATATTAAAGACAAAGTTGCAGTAATTACTGGTGCTTCTTCTGGTCTTGGTTGGCAAATTGCACAAGCATATGCAAGTCAAGGTGCTAAAGTAGCATTATTTGCTAGAAGAGAAGAAAGACTTCAAGAAAATGTCGCTGAATAGAAGAAAAATTCGATTTCGATGTAATGTATGCTGTATGTGATGTAGGTGACTACGACAGCATCACAGCTGCTGTTGCAAAAGTTATGGATGCATATGGAAGAATTGATATTTTAGTTAACGCAGCAGGTATGGGAAATAACAAAATGGTTACCGATCAAAGCAATGAAGAATGGGAAAGACACATTCACATTGACTTAAGTGGTGTATACTACATGTGTAAAGCTGTCGGAGAAATTATGATTGAACAAGAATATGGTAAAATCATAAACATTGGTTCAATCCACTCCAGAGTAATCTTCCCTGGTGGAGGTATCAGCGCATATTCTTCAGCTAAAGGTGGCGTAATGAACTTAACCAAAAAATTGGCTGTTGAATGGGCAAAATACAACATTACCGTAAATGCAATTGGTCCTGCGGTATTTGAAACAGAATTGACTATTGATACTATTGAACTCGATGGATTCATGGATCTTATTAAAGCATACTGTCCGGCTGGTCGTTTAGGTCAACCTGGTGAATTGGATGGTATTGCAATTTACTTGGCATCCGATGCATCCAGTTATTGTACTGGTCAATTAATATGTATCGATGGTGGTTGGACTGCTATTTAAATAAGAGAATTTTTTCTCTTATTTAATTTCCTATTTTTATTAAAAGATTATATATTCTTAAAAACTAACTTATTATCATGACTAATTTAAGTTTTGATGATGCTATTTCTAAACTATCTGATGAGGATGTCAAAGTTAGAAAAGAAGCTATAGAATCATTAGTTGGAATTACTGATGAATCAGCTATTGAACCATTAATTAAAGCTACTACTGATGATAATGCACAAGTCAGATTCAAAGCAGCTGAAATTTTAGGTAACATGGGTGAAATGGCTGTTGATAAATTAATTGAGGAATTTAGCAATGCTGAAGGTAAAAACAAAAGATTTTTAGCTTTTGCACTTAAAGAAACTGAAAATAGTAAAGTTGTACCTTATTTTGTTGAAGCAACTGAAGATGAGGATTTTGGAGTTAGGAAAGTTGCCGTACGTGCATTAGGTGAACTTCAAGCTGCAGATGAACTTGATTCAATTTCAAAATGTCTTCAGGATGAGGATTGGGGTGTTAGATTAGCAGCTATTCAATCTTTAGGAGACCTTGCAACTGATGAATCAATTAAAGCAATTAAAGATGCAAGAAAAGCAGAAAAAGATGAAGACTTCAAAAAATCATGTAATAAAGCTATTAAAAAGGCACAAAAAAGACAAAAAGCAAAAGCATCTGGAAAATCTGTTGTTAAAGTCATTCCAATGAGTACCATTAAAGAATGGGAAAAAACCAATATGCAAAAAGCTATTAAAGAATACGAAAGGTATGTTGAGTCAAAACAGGCTAAAGATGCTCCATACAAAAGATTATGTGTATTATATAGGAAAGATAATGACTATGACAATGAAGTTAGAGTAATTGAAACTGCAATTGAAGTATTTGCAGACAATGATAAAAAATTATCTTACTTCGAGAAAAGATTGGCAAAATTAAAATAGTTATTTTTGAATAACTTCGTAGAGGTCATCTCTTTTATTCTTTAAAAGAGGTAACTCTTCCCTTACTTTTTTTATTTCACTTAAATCGATTTCTGAAATTATTAAACTTTCTTTTTCACTAGCTTGGGCTATTACTTCTCCCCAAGGATTTGTAATTATTGAATGTCCATAGCTATGGTAACTTGCATCATTATTCAATGCGGGTGCAACGCCAATACAGAATGCCTGATTGTCCATTGCTCTTGAACGGAATAGCAACTCCCAATGTGCTGGGCCTGTTGTCATATTGAATGCACCTGGATAAATCAAGATTAATGCTCCGTTTTCAACCATGATTTTTGCAAGCTCTGGGAAACGAATGTCATAACATATTCCAATACCAACTTTCCCAAATTCAGTATCAGCTATTGTAAAGTCATTACCTGCGGTTAGCACATCTGACTCTTTAAATGTTATCTTTCTTTTAACGTCAATATCAAAGAGATGCATTTTCCTATGCTTTGCAATAACATTTCCTTGTCTATCGAAAAGATAACTGGTATTGTATAATTTGTCTTCTTCTATTTCCGGAATTGATCCTGCAAGGATGTATACATTGTTTGATTTAGCTAATTTGGAAATTTCAGAAAGTGTTTCACTGCTTTTCTCTTTTTCACCATATTCAATAAATTTGTCGTTGGAATATGGGCAGTTAAACATTTCAGGTAATATTATAAAATCAGCATTTTTAGATATGCTTTCTTCAATCATCAAACGAGCTGTTTTTATGTTTTTTTCTTTATTGTCGACAACATTCATTTGACATAAAGCAAGCTTAATTTTTGTCATTTTAAACACTTAAAAAATAGAAAAGAAGTATGATTTAAATCATACTTAAGCAATATCTGCAGAGTTTATCATTCCGGTAATTTCATCAGATGTAACGGAATTTACAGAATCGCCAGAAAGTCTAAATACATATAGTTCACCATCACTAAACATTGAAACATATCTTGTGTAGTTTCCATCAGCATTCTCTAAGATGATATTTGATGCATTTCTTCCGTCTAATGTTATAGTTTCAAGAAGTGTTACGGATGCACCTACGCTTTGAGCATGGCTGATTCTGTTTTGATTTATTTCTTTCAAGGATGATGCACTGCTGCTTACATTATAGTATTCAACAGTTGTATTGTTTGTTGTTTTGTAGAATATTGCACCAGGGTGTTCAGCATCAGTTTGGTTTATTTGCTGCCAATTGTTAGGATATTTGAATGAAAAATCACCTGCACTGTATTGAGCGGAGTCAATACTTTGAATTGGGGAAGATTTGTCACTTGATCCTGTTAAAAAGATTCCACAAATTATAATTAAAGTTATAACTAAGATTATTCCAATAATAAGTTTCTTTTGTTTTAAAATATTAAGTGTACTTTCGTCATTGGAAGTTTTTCCCTTTTTGGATTGTTTTTTGACCTTTTTGGGTTCTTTTTTGAATATATCTTCACCTTTAGGCACTATTTTTTTAGCCATAGGGAATTTATATCCACAGTTTCCACAAACTGGGGCTCCATCATAACTAGGATTTCCACATTCAGGACATTTTTTCACTGTTTAACCTCCATTAAAATTTACATTTATTATTAACAATATTTATAATAATCTATTTATTATTATAAATAGATATTTATAATCGTGATAGAATGACCAATGAAGAAATTATTAATGTTAATGATATAAATTATGCAGTTTACAAAATTGGGGAGTGGAAAAATAACTATGAAATTAACCAAATAGGTTTGTCTAAGGAAATTCCAGTCACCAAAAACACTTTAATTCATGTAAAAATGTCTATGGTTGAAATTAGAACTGCAATATTTGAATTGTCAGATAAAATGGTCAATGGGTTTGTAGCTATTGCAACTCATTTAAACCCTAAGGCTCAGGACATGGAATTGGATGATTTGATTGCTCTTGAAGAAAAAGAATATCAAAATATCTTGGAAGAACTTGAAAATTTAGAATTGTTGGATGAAGATGCAACCATTCCTTTAGATGGTGAAGATTATCTTATTTATAAATTAGAAAAAGACTGTCATGTGGTTAAATCTACACCTGCTAATTTATACACAATAAATTATTATAATAATGAATTGAAAAAAATTGAGGATGCATTGGATTAGAATGCATCTAATGTTACTTTTTTATCTCTTTTTAGCTCACGTGGAGGTTCCACGGACACAAATTCAATGCCTTCTTCTTCAAGCAATTCCAAAGCATCGTCCATTATTGAAGGTGCAACAAGTAATCCTCTAATCTGTTTTTTCTCTGATTTGCACTCTCTTAAATAGTCGTTATCTGTATTTTTTAAATCTTGAAGATATCTTCTGAGTTGTTTTACTGCTGTAACTCCAGCTTTACGGGCTTTTAATTCAAGAACCATTAGGTTATTGTCTTTGTCTTTTCCTAAAATGTCAATGAATCCATGGTCTACGCTGTATTCACGGGTAGTTGGAGTAAAACCTTTTTCAATCATGTGAGGTTTTTCCATTATCATGTCACTCATATCTTTTTCGTATCCTGCCTGTTCAAGCTCTTCAAAGTCTTCAATATTGGCATAATTGATAAATTGGATTTTCCTAATTTCAACGGTTAACAATTCTTTTGGGGTTCTTCTGTGACTTTCTAAAAATAGATTGTCATTTTTGATGTAACTTCTAGTCCTTGATTTTGGTGGTTGCCAGTTAACAGGTTCTACTTTTTTCTCTTGGTGAATTAAGAATGCACCGTCTGGCTTAATCATTATTATACGTTCTCCCCAGTTGAGTTCACTTAATGCTCTTCCTTCATAGCTGACTTTACAGCAAGCAAAGATTAATATTGTTGCTTTTTTACGTAAAGCTTCCTGAACAAGGTCGTATCCTTCTTCGCAACTAGGTTTTTCTAAGATTTTATATTTCATTACAATAACATTGTTTAGTTTAATTTAAATAATTTGTTTTTTAAAGAATAATTTAATTCAATTTGGGATGGAGGAATTTTAATTTACGATGATGATTATTTTATATCAAAAAATGAATACTTTGTGATGGATTCATTTGAATTTGAAAATGGTGATGTATTGACTGATGTAACTGTGGAATACATGACTTTTGGAACTCCTGTCTATGATGAAAATGGCTTTATAAAAAATGCTGTAGTGTACTGTCACGGTTCTTTGGGCAGCTATTCTTCAGTAAAAAAACTTGCACCATTACTTGGTGAAAATGATGCTTTTGATGAAAATAAATATTTCTTCATTTGTATTTCAGCTCTTGGTTCTCCTGGATCCTGTTCACCATCAACTACTGATTTAAAAAACAGGTTTCCAAAATATTCAATTAATGATGTTGTGAACTTTCAAAAGGAATTCCTGGCACAAAAATTCAGCATTAATCATGTTTTAGGCATGATTGGTAACTCTATGGGGGGTTTTGTTGCTCTTACTTCAGCAATTAACTTCCAGGATTATGCTGATTTTATCATTTGTGGTGTTAGCAGTTATAAAGTTGCAGGTCATGATTTCATTCTATCTCACTTTGTAAATGAAATAATAGAATCTGACCCTGATTATAATCGTGGTGAATTAACTTATTCTTTAAATAGAACATTGAGGATAGCTAGTTTGGCGGAATTTAATTTTGGATTGTCTAAAGAAGCTTTAAGGAATATGTCTAAAGCAGAATTGCATTCTGAATTTGAAAACTTCGGCAATGAAAGCATAGAAACAGATATCTATGATTTGAAGTACTGCAATGAAGCATGCATGTATTTTGATGTTGAAAATGAATTGGATAAAATCAAATCAAAGACATTGATAATTGCATGCAAGCAAGATCCACATTTTCCTCCAGAATTAGATGCTATTCCAATGTCTCAAATGATTGATGGTTCTCAATTAATAATTATGGATTCTGACTTGGGGCATTTGTGTTTCAATGAATTAGATACAATTTCAAATGAATTAAAAGAGTTTATGGGGGAATTTAATGATTGTTAAGATTTCAAATTATGGTGATGAAAATAATCGCAAATTCGTTGAGTATAGTGTGTCTGGATTGTTACCTGCACAAATGGATTATCTTATGAACAATTTGTCTGAAAATATAGTAATCAATGAAAATATTTTAATAATTAAAATGTATTTTGATGAAAAATTATATCCTTTTCAAAGTGATGTTGCACAGTTTAGGCTTGATGATTTCATTGTAAGGGAAGAAATAGAAATGTTTGTATTTTTGTCTAGTTTTTTAGAGGATATGGTATAAACTATTTATATTCTAAATTATTTGTATTATATTAATTAAATAAGGGATGTGTTATTATTATTCGAGAATTGAATGTTGAATTTGGTAATCATGCCATGTCTTCTTTTGAATTTGAATCCGGTGCAGTTCTTGAGGATGTAAATGTTGAATATAGTACAATGGGGATTCCAAAATATGATGAAGATGGAAATATGATTAATGCAATTGTATTTTGTTCTACTCTTAAAGGAGAACGCTCTGCTTTACTTAATCTTCATAATAATTTAACAAAGGAAATTCTTCATGAGGGTGAGGAATTTGAGTTTATTCGTAATAATAAATACTTTTTTATAAGGATTCTTGCATTAGGTTCACCTGAATCCTGTTCACCATCCACAACAGGTTTAAAATATAAATCCCCAGTATAAACTTTTAGGGATTCTGTCAACTTTAAAAAACAATTCTTGAAAGAGAAATTTGACATAGATAATGTTTTGGCAATAATTGGTGAAGGTATTGGAGGCTGTGAAGTATTTACATGGGCTGCTGAATATCCTGATTACATGGAACATATTGTGTCTTTGAATAATATGTCTAAATTGTCTGGAAGGAATTATGTATTTTTTAAATCTATAGAAGCGATTTTGGAATCTAACGATGCCCTTTATTCTGATGTTTATGATTCTTCTTTATCACAATTGGTTGTGGTAATCAATCGTTTGCTGTTTTTAAATTATTTGTCTAGAGACCAACTTGCTAATGCATCCAGAGAAGAAGTTGATGCTATGCTTGAGGATTTTGTTGAAGCAGGTTTATTCAGAGATATTTTTGATTTGAAATACCTCACAAAGTGTCTCTTGGAGTATGATGTCGTAGATAAACTATCCAATATTAAAGCAAGCACTTTAATTGTAACTACATCTGATCTATTTTATATGGATATTGAAAATGATGTATTGCCTTTAGAAGGAACAATTGATAATGTGGTTATAAAAGTAATTACTCCAGAAGCTGAAGAATTTGATTATAATAACAAAAATGATTCCATTTACAAAATACTCTCATTTGTAAATGAATATGAAATAGAATAAGAAAAAGCTAATTAGAAATTAGCTTTATAATTTTTTTTAATTATTTTGAAGCATCAAGCATATGTTGTACTGCTTTTCTTGATTTGTCAGCAACATCTTTAGGTAATGTGACTTGTGGAGCTTCGTTTACAAGGGAATCTCTAATTTTTTCAAGTGTGTGTAACTTCATAGTTTCACAAATAGCTCCTTCAAGTAAAGGATATAATTTTTTACCAGGAACTTCTGCATTGATTCTTGTAATCATGTCAATTTCAGTTCCGATTACGAATTCTTCCTTATCACTTGCTGCAATGTATCTTAACATTCCTCCGGTGGACATTACTTGATCACATGCTTTTTGAACTTTCATGTCACATTCTGGATGGCATATTATTTCTGCATTAGGGTGTTGTTCTCTTTTAAGTTCGACATCTTCAATATGGAATAATCTGTGAACGTAACAGTGACCATCTTTTGGAACTGGAATGATTTCTTTATCAAGTTTAGCTGCAACGTGTGCTCCTAAGTTTTTATCTGGTCCAAATAATATTTTTTTATGAGGTATGCTTTCAGCAACTTTCACTGCATTAGCTGAAGTACATAATGTGTCTGCATGTTGTTTTGCTTCAGCAATACTGTTTACATAAAGGATAACTCCAGCATCAGGATGCTCTTCTTTAACTTCTAAAAGAACTTCTTCAGGTAACATGTGTGCCATTGGACATTCTGCTTCTAATGTTGGAATGACAATTTTTTTGTCAGGATTTAATATGAATGCAGTTTCTGCCATGAAATCCACACCACAGAATATTACTAAATCTTTATCGTCAATTTCAGAAGCTTTGATACATAATTCTAATGAATCTCCAAGGAAGTCTGCGATTTCCTGAACTTCTTTTGGTTGGTAATTGTGTGCAAGTATGATTGCATTTTTTTCATCTTTCAATTTTAAAATTTCGTCTTGAAGAGCGTTAGTCATTATTTTTCACCCATTTTTATAAATTTTCTTATTTCGTTAGTGATTATTAATTTATATTTATCTTTACTATTAAAGTCTTTTACCCAAAATGAAACTTTTAGTTGGCTTTCATCAAATGCAGTTCCTTTTGAGTAAACAGCAGGCTTTGGATTTTCTAATATTCCATCCTGCTTTAACATTTTATCCACAATATACTCTTCAAACTCCTCAACATCAACATCTAATGTTAAGCAGATTTCCAAATCTGCCCTATATTTTTCAGGAGTTTTAAAGTAATAATAAGGATTATTTGTCAATGTGGAGTTTGGAATGATTTCTTTAACTCCATTGTCATCAGAAATAATTGTTGATCTAAGTGTAAGTCTTTCAACAACACCTTTTTTATTGTTTATTTCAATGGTGTCTCCAACTTGAATACTTCTTCCGATAATCAATATTATTCCTGAAAATAAATTTGATATTATGTCTTTAGCTGCAAAACTCAAAGCAATACCTGCTATTCCTAAACTCAATAGTGTTCCTGCAAGATTGATTCCAAAGAACTGTAAAATAATCATCAATGCAACAAAATAAATTACATAATTTATTATGTCTCTTGTGAGATAGATTGCTGCTTGATTTCCATGAAAACGATTCATTCTATTCATTAAAAAAGCAACAACTCTTGTTAGAATTGATGTTCCAATGATAACTATTAAAATATAAATTAGAGTTCTTGTTGGGTTATCTATTAGCGGAATGTCCATAATATCATCTTTAAATTTCTATCTTCATGAAATCTTTTGCAAGTTTGGTATTTTCAAAGATTTCCTTTGCTTCTTTAAGCAGATCATCCAATGAAGTGTATCTTGTACTGAAATGTGTTAAAACTAATTGTTTTGAATTGCTTTTTTTAGCTATTCTTGCTGCATCAGAAGATGTTGAATGGAAATTGTCCTTTGCCTTGTCGGCATCTTCATTTACATATGTTGACTCGTGAATGAGGAGGGTTGAATCTTTTGCAAATTCAATCATTTCTTCACATGGTGTTGTGTCTCCTGAATAGGTTACTTTATTTCCTTTTCTTGCAGGGCCTAAAACCTGTTCTGGTTTTATAATTTTGCCGTTAACTTCAACTTCTTCGCCGTTGTGAAGTTTTCCGAAGGCAGGACCTACTGGAACGCCTAATTCAATAGCTTTTTCACGTAAAAACCTAGGCTTTTTGAGTTCTTTAACGGTGTATGCTAAGCATGGAACTTGGTGATTGACGTCCTGTGATTTGATAATGTATTCTTCACAGCTTTCAATAGTTTCTGTACCTATTTCAATAAATTCAATTGGAAAATCAATTTTACAGTATCCTAAGTTAAATATTGCATTTTTTAGTGTGTTTAAACCTTTTGGACCATATATTGTTAATTTTGTTTCTCTTCCTCTGAAATTCATGGATTGCAACAATCCTGGAAGGCCTAAAATATGATCTCCGTGATAATGGCTAAGAAATATCTTGGATATTTTCATAGGACTTACTTTAGCAAAAATTAGTTGTCTTTGTGTTCCTTCGCCGCAATCAAATAACATTGTCTCACCAAATGCTTTTAAAATAATTGCAGGGTGGTTTCTGTTATATGAATGTACTGCTGAGGATGTTCCTAAAAATATAATTTCCATATAATCACTTATTTTTATATTATAAAAATAGTATATATTAATTATAATAAGTAAATTTTGGTGATTTTTTTGGATAGAATAATTGAATATATGCTTGAAGAAGATAAGGGATTTGGAGACATCACTTCTGAATCTACTGTTGAAAAAGGTTTGGAAGCTAATGCATATATTATTTCAAAAGATGATGGTATTTTAGCAGGAATGGATATTGTTCGTGAATTATTTGAAGAGTTTGGTGTGGAAGTCACATTCTGGTTAAATGATGGTTGTGAAATTTCAAAAAAAGATTTATTGATGTCTGTTAGAGGTGATGCTAGAACAATATTGCTTCTTGAGAGAACTGCGCTTAACTTGTCAATGAGAATGAGTGGGGTAGCTAGTGCTGCTAACCATTATGTTGATTTGGTTAAAGATTATGATGTAAGAATTGCGGGAACCCGTAAAACTTCTCCAGCAATCTCTAAATTTGACAAATATGCGCTTAAAGTAGGTGGTGCGGATACTCATCGTTTTAGTTTGGATGATATGGTTCTAATTAAGGACAATCATATTGCAATGTGTGATTCTCCATTGGATGCACTTTTAAAAGCAAAAAAAGTTACTAGCTTTTCCAAAAAAATCGAAATTGAAGTTGAAACATTGCATGATGCTATTGAATGTGTTGAAAACAAAGCAGATATTGTAATGCTTGACAATATGACTGGTCATGAAGTTAAGGATGTCATTGATGAACTTGAAAAATTAAACATCCGTCAAAATTCACTAATTGAAGTTTCCGGTGGAATTACTGAGGATAATATCCTGGATTATGTTGAATATGGTGTGGATATTATTTCAATAGGTGCTTTAACTCATTCATCCAGAAGCCTAAACTTCAGTTTGAAAATGGAAAAATTATAATCTTAATGATAATTTTTCCTTAAGTTCATCATCACTCATTTCGGTAATGAAAGTTTCATCATTGCTTATGGCTTTTTCAGCCAAATTCAATTTATTTTTACTCATTTCATCTATTACTTCTTCTAATGTTCCTTTTGTTATGAATCTATATACCATAACATCTTTTTCCTGACCTATACGATGTACACGATCGGTTGCCTGATTTTCAATTGCAGGATTCCACCATAAATCGTAATGGATAACGTTTTGAGCGGCAGTCAAGTTTAATCCAACACCACCAGTTTTAAGGGTTGCAACTAAAATTTTATGGTTTTCGTCCTCTTGGAATGTGGAAATTACTTCTGTTCTCTTTTCCTGTGTAAGTGAACCGTGCAGGAATAACACGTCTGTCTTTAACTTTTTGGAAACTAATTTCTGTATGATTTCTCCCATCTTTGCATATTGTGTAAATATTATGACTTTTTCATCTGCATATAGGATATTTTCCAAAAGAGTAATCAACAATTCCATTTTTCCGGATTCATTGATTTTGGGATTGTCTGAGCGCAAATATTGTGCGGGGTGATTACATGCCTGTTTTAATCCAGTAATAATATTTAAAATTATTCCACGCCTTTCAATACCGGTTTTTCCTTCCAGATCTTCGAATATTCCTTCCATAATTGCATTATAAAGCAAAATTTGTTTTTTAGTCATGCTGCAATAAATGTCGTTAACAATTTTGTCTGGAAGTTCATCCTTGATGTTGTCGTCTGTTTTAAGACGTCTTAAAACAAATGGTTTTGTTATTGTTTTGAATTTTTCCAAGGTGGATTCTTCTTCAAGTCTTTCGATTCTAAAGACATAATTTGCTTTAAAGTTATCTAAACTTGATAAGTATCCTTTATTTACAAAATCAAATATTGACCAGTAATCAGTTAATTTATTTTCAATAGGAGTACCTGTTAATGCTATCTTATTGATTGCTGGGACTTTTTTAATCGCTTTGGTTTGTTGAGTATTTGGATTTTTAATATTCTGTGCTTCATCAATGACGCATATGAACCATTTCTTGTCTGAAAACATGTCCAAATCAAGTCTAATTACACCATATGATGTTAAAATAATGTCATACTCTTCTAAGGGGAATGTTCTGTTTGATCCATGATAAATATAATATGAAAGAGTTGGTGTGAACTTTTTAATCTCATTTTCCCAGTTTGAAAGCAATGCTGGAGGAACTATAATGAGTGAAGGCTCATTGTCGTATGGATTTTGCTCTTTGAAATGAAGAATTGTTGTTAAAACTTGAATTGTTTTTCCAAGTCCCATATCATCTGCCAAAATGCATCCGAAGTTATATTTGATGTTTTGAACAAGCCAGGAATAACCCATCTTTTGATATGGCCTTAATTCAGCAGTCAAATCATCTGGAATGTCATAAACTTTTGTTTCATCAACTAATTTTTTGAATTTAGAATATTCCTTGGCATTTTTTAAGTGTTTTTTAAATATTTCTTCAGATTTTGAATCCATTGTCCTTGCCCTTTGATTTTAATAAATGAATGTTTGATGATATTTATTAAATATTTTTTCACATTTGGTTTAATCTTTTTGCGGTTTTTTGATAATAAGTCACCAAATATATTTTCATTGTTTTTCGGAATACATCATTTTTTTCTAAAAAACAAACTTTAATAATATAGTAAAATAATATATATTAAAGATAGAAAGTAATTTTATATTTTTTATGATGGTGATTTAATGGTAAAAATAGCTAAATTAGCTTTAGAAGATGGTACTATTTTAAAAGGTGACGCATTCGGTTATGAAACCACTAAATTGGGAGAACTTGTTTTCTCAACCGGTATGGGTGGTTATACTGAATCTTTAACTGACCCGTCTTTTAAAGGAGAAATTTTAATGTCTACTTACCCATTAGAGGGAAATCATGGTGTAAGTGAGAAGTGGTATCAATCAGATAAAATTCAAGCTGAAGGTTTTGTATGTCGTGAAGTTTGTCGTGAAGTTTCTAACTTCGGACCTCAAAAAACTTTGGATGATTTCTTAAAAGAATTCAAAACTCCGGGAATCAGTGGAATTGATACTCGTGATTTAACACTCAAAATTCGTGAAAGAGGTTCACTTAAAGCAGCATTAACAACTGAAGACATTGGTGATGACAAATTACTCGAAATGGCACGTTCCCAGCCAAGTATCGAAGAAATGGATGTTGTTCCATTGGTATCTACAAAAGAAATAAAATTGTTCAATGAAGATGCTGACAAAAAAGTTGCATTAATTGACTGTGGTGTTAAAAAGAATATTATCAACTCATTTTTAGAAAGGGACATTGGTGTAATTTTATTCCCTTACGATACTGATTATAAAACTATTTTGGATTATTCTCCTAATGGTTTGATGATTACCTCAGGACCGGGAAACCCTGACAGAGTGTCTGAAACTATCGAGACCATGAAAAAATTATCAAACAGATTACCAATTTTCGGTATCTGTATGGGTCAACAATTAATCGCTAAATCTTTCGGAGCAAAATCATACAAAATGAAATTTGGGCACAGGGGAGAAAACCAACCAGTTAAAGATTTAACTACTGGAAAAGTATTTATTACTTCACAAAACCATGGATTTACCATTGACAAAGAATCATTAAAAGAAACTGATTTAGTTTTAACCCAAATTAACTTAAACGATGGAACTCCTGAAGGAATTTCACATAAAGAATTACCATTACATTGTATACAGTACCATCCTGAAGCAGGACCAGGTCCAAACGATACAAGAAATGTTTTTGACAAATTTAATCAAATGATGGATGATTACTAAATAAATTTAATGAGGATTATAATATGCCAGTTGATAAGGATATTAAAAAAGTATTAATTATTGGTTCTGGACCTATTCAAATCGGACAAGCAGCTGAGTTCGATTATTCAGGATCACAAGCATGTAAATCATTAAGAGAAGAGGGAATTGAAACAGTCCTTGTTAACAGTAATCCTGCTACAATTCAAACTGATATTGATATGGCAGATACTGTTTACACAGAACCATTAACTCCTGAGGTTGTTGCTAAAATCATCGAAGAAGAAAAAGTTGATTCCATCTTACCTACTATGGGTGGACAAACTGGATTGAACATTGCAACAGGTCTTGGAGACTTAGGATTACTTGACGGAATTAAAGTATTAGGTTCTGACGTTCAAACAATTAAAGACGTGGAAGACCGTGACTTATTTGCAAACCTCATGGACAAAATCGGAGAAAAAATCCCTAAATGTCATGCGGTTGAAAGTGTAGAAGCAGCACTTGAAGCAGTAGAGGACATTGGATATCCTGTTATTGTAAGACCAGCATTCACCTTAGGTGGTACTGGTGGGGGAATTGCTCACAATGAAGAAGAATTAATTGAAATTGCAACTCACGGATTAGATATGAGTTTCATCAATCAAGTTCTCATCGATGAATCTGTTCTCGGATGGAAAGAAATAGAATTTGAAGTAATGAGGGACAAAGAAGACACTTGTATCATTGTATGTACTATGGAAAACATTGATCCTATGGGTATCCACACAGGGGATAGTGTTGTAGTTGCTCCTATCCAAAACTTATGTGATGAAACCATTCAAAAAATGAGAGATGCATCCATTAAAATCATCAGAGCATTAGGAATTAGAGGTGGATGTAACATTCAATTCGCACTTAACCCTGAAACTGATGAATACAAAGTTATTGAGGTAAACCCTCGTGTATCCAGAAGTAGTGCACTTGCATCTAAAGCAACTGGTTATCCAATTGCAAAAATCTCTTCCAAAATAGCTTTAGGATTAACCTTGGATGAAATTAAAAACGATATTACCAAAGAAACACCAGCATCTTTCGAACCAGCTATTGATTATGTCGTTATTAAAATCCCAAGATGGCCATTTGACAAATTCAAAAGTGTAAGTCGTGAAGTCGGAGTTCAAATGAAAGCTACTGGGGAAGTAATGGCTATTGGAAGAACCTTTGAAGAAGCATTCCAAAAAGCACTTAGATCACTTGATATGGGATTCGATGGTTTTGAATACATTGATTACACTGAAGAAGACTTAAAACACCCTACTGATAAAATCTACTTCCAAATTTATTCAGCTATTAAAGATGGAATGGAAATTGATAAAATCAGAGAACTCACAAAAATCGACAATTTCTTCTTATACAAAATTAGAAACATTGTTAACTTCGAAAACAGCGTAACTGCTGAAAAATTAGAAGATGAAGACTTCTTAAGAAAAGCTAAACAAATTGGTTGTTCCAATAAAAGATTAGCTACTTTATCTGGTCAAACTGAAGAATATGTTAAAAACTTACTTTCAAGATTCAACATAAAACCATCCTATAAAATGGTAGATACATGTGCTGCCGAATTTGAAGCAAAAACTCCTTACTACTACAGCAGTTATGATAAAGGAAATGAACTTGTATCAACAAACAAGAAAAAAGTTGTAATTCTTGGAGCAGGACCAATCAGAATTGGTCAAGGTATTGAATTCGATTACTGCTGTGTACACTCTTCCTTAGCTTTAAAAGAAAAAGGAATTGAAACAATATTGATCAACAACAACCCAGAAACTGTAAGTACTGATTACGACATTTCTGATAAATTATTCTTCGAACCACTTACATTTGAAGATGTGATGGGAGTAATTGAACAGGAAAAACCTGATGGGGTAATTGTTCAATTTGGTGGTCAAACATCAATTAACTTATCTGTTCCACTCGCAAATGCTGGAGTTAAAATTTTAGGTACTCCATATGAAAGTATTGATAGAGTAGAAGACAGAGAATTATTCGCAGAGCTCTTGGAAAAATTACACATTCACCAAGCTCCATACGGAACTGCAAATTCATTTGAAGAAGCAAAAGCTATTGCAGAAGAAATTACCTTCCCAGTTCTCGTACGTCCATCATATGTAATTGGTGGAAGAGCAATGGAAATTGTTTATGATAACAATGAGCTTGAAGAATATATGAAAGAAGCTGTAAAAGTCTCTCCTGAACACCCAATTTTAGTTGACAAGTTCTTGGAAGATGCTATTGAACTTGATGTAGATATATTATGTGATGGTGAAGATGTATTCATTGCAGGAATCATGGAACACATCGAAGAAGCTGGTGTTCACTCTGGAGACTCCGCATGTGTAATACCTCCTCAAACTATTCCAGCATATATCTTAGACACTATTCGTGAAAATTCAACAAAATTAGCTCTTGAATTAGATGTCAAAGGTTTAATGAACATTCAATATGCAGTAAAACTCGATGAGGAAATGGTTTACATTATTGAAGCTAACCCTCGTGCAAGTAGAACTGTGCCATTTGTAAGTAAAGCAATTGGTGTGCCACTTGCAAAAGTTGCAACCTGGATTATGCAAGGAGCTAAATTAAAAGACTTCGGATTAACCAAAGAGATTAAATTAAATCATGTTGCAGTAAAAGAATCTGTATTCCCATTCTTAAAACTCCCAGAATCCGATACTGTCCTTGGACCTGAAATGAAATCCACTGGTGAAAGTATTGGTATCGATGAGAATTATGGAATGGCATTCTATAAATCACAACTCTCCGCAGGTATGGAATTGCCTACTGAAGGTAAAATATTCATCAGTGTTAAAAAAGCAGACAGAAAGAAAATCAGACCTATTGCTGAAACCGCAGCTAACTTAGGATTTGATTTAATTGCAACTGATGGTACTGCTAAAGCTACTGGTCTTGACTCAGTTGAAAAAGTATTGAAAGTATCTCAAGGATCTCCAAACATCAGAGATGCTATCTTAAACAAAGAAGTTGATTTAATTATTAACACATCTGAAGGTAAACAGTCTGCAAAAGATGGTTATATCATCAGACGTCTTGCAATTGAACTGGGCATACCATACGTTACCACACTTGCAGGAGCAAGAGCAGTTTTAAATGCTATTAAAGCTGTTCAAAATAATGAAATCAATGTAAAATCTTTAAATGATTATGTTGATGGAGAATAATTATTCTCTATCCTTTTTTTTAATTATTGAATAAATATTCCTGGATATTAATACCGCAGGAAGGACATTCTGTTTCTCCAATTTTTAATCTGTTTTTACATTTAGGACAGAAGTTTAATTGTACTTCATATTCAATATTAGGATCAATAACTGCATTGACTTCAATTTTCTGAGTGATATTTGTTTTCAGGGCATTTATGTCCCAATTATTAGCCATCAGTATCTTCTTATAATAAAACGCTTCAGTCATAGTATCATATTGGCCAATTGTTTCATCACCTTTCTGAATATAGAACTTTCTAAGCTTGTGGTCAAAGAGAATTTCCCCTTCCCTTTCTTTTTTGTTGACTTTGGTTCCTTTGATTCTGCCTTTTGGTCTTTTTTCTGGAAATGGTGGTAGAACTTTATTTTCATACTTGTTTTCAAGGTCGCATTCAACAAGCAAATCATAATCAAAATTACAAAAAAATAGTGCATCTCTTTCGTATAATGCATCAGATAACTTTTTAAATTCTCCATAATCTTTATTATTGTATTTAACTCTGTATACGTCTCCAGTTTTTATAATATTCCTGTAAAAGTATCTTATTTCTTGAGAGTTAATAGTATCACCTTATGGTTTAAAGACATGTGGTATTAAGTTAAATTGTTCTCTGATATATCTTAATTTTGTTTTTACAATTTAATAAAGATAATTATATTAATAAAAAAAATTAGATTTTCTTTTAATGTTTACTATAGCTAATGGAATCATATTAAAAGGCAAAGATTTGGTTCCAACCCGTGAAAATATTGTTGTTGATGAAGGAAAAATAATTGAAATTGGAAAAGAATCCTCTGAAGGTAAAATTATTGATGTCGATGGTGCTGTTGTTTGCCCATCATTTATAAATGGTCATATGCATATAGGGGATTCTATTATAAAAGATGAAGGTTATGGATTGTCTTTAAGTGAAATGGTAAAACCTCCTTATGGTGTTAAGCATGTTGCATTAGCTAACGCCAGTGATAATGATTTAATTGAGGCAATGAAATCTTCAATGTGGGATATGGTTTATGGTGGAACAACTCATTTCATTGATTATCGTGAAGGTGGTCTAAATGGGGTCAGGCTTTTAAGAAAAGCTGCTGAAGGTATTCCAATAACACCAATAATTTTAGGACGTGACGACAGTTTTTATGGTGATGACCCGGATTTAAGTAAAGTTAAAGTAGCTATTCGTAAACTCTTAAAATATGCCGATGGAATTGCACCAAGTGGTTTTGGTGAAATCACTGTGGATGTTGCTGAGATAATTGTGGCTGAATGTAAAAAAGCAGGTAAGATCTCTTCAATTCATGTGGCAGAATCTGAATCCAATCAGATTGAATCCTTGGAAAACAGTGGATTAAGTGAAATTGGAAAGGGAGTTTCAAATAAATTTTCCCAACTGGTTCATCTTACTAATCCAAAAAATGATGATTTGAAATCCGTTGCAGAATCTGGTCAAAATGTTGTTGTTTGTCCAAGGGCTAACGCTACATTGAATGTTGGTGTTGTACCATTACCTCAGATGATTGATTTGGGCATAAAGCCGATGCTTGGAACTGATAATGTAATGCTTAATTCTCCAAACATGCTTCGTGAATTGGAATTTGTCTTAAAGATAATGTCTGTATATTATAAACAGTATATTGACCCATGTGGTCTCTTAAAGATGGCAACAACTAATGTTTGCCGATTCGGTATTAATGATGTAATTCAAAAGTCTGTAATTGATGAAAATAATTTTGCAGAATTCAATGTGTTCAATTCTTTTTCTAAAAATCATTACATTAATATAATAAATCGCTGTGAAACGAAAAATATATTATATAGAATTAATAAAAAAACAACCATATAATATAAATGGATATTAATCTATATATTATGGGAGATGTTAATAATGTATAAAAAAATATTGGTCCCTACTGATGGATCTGAATTCGCAAAAAAAGCTCAAAAACATGCTTTGTTTTTATCAAAGGTATCTGGAGCGGAAATTATTGCTATAAGTGTTACAGAGAATAATTTTGTTAACGGGCTTCCATTAGATGATGAAGTATACCAGTTAAATCAAATCTTAAAAGAAAGATCTGAAGAAAATCTTAAAGAATTTGATAAATTAAATGAAGATGAGTTGAAGATTACCCACATAGTTAGAGAAGGGTCACCTGCTAAAGTTATTCTCGAGGTAGCAAAAGAAGAAAATATTGATTTGATAGTAATGGGTAGTTCTGGTAAATCTGGATTCGATAGATTTATTATGGGTAGTGTAGCAGATAAGGTTGTCAATTCAGCTAAATGTGCAGTACTTGTAGTTCATTAAATTTAATTTACCATTTTATTATTGTATTTATAAAAGGTGTTTTTTATGTTAGTTAAAAGAACAATGTCTAAAAATGTTGTTAGTGTTTCTGTTCCAGGTAACAGGGACAAAGTTTTAGACTTAATGAGGAAAGAAAAAAAAGCAGTATTACCAGTTGTCAAAGGAGACACTGATATTTTAGTAGGAATCGTAACTCGTTCTGACTTAATTAATAATCCTGATGAAGAACAAATTGCAATGTTAATGAGTAGAGACTTAATTACAGTAGCTCCTGGTGATGATGTAATTGATGCTGCTCGTAAAATGATGGAAAATGATGTTAGAAGAGTTCCTGTAGTGGATGATGAAGGAAAATTAGTTGGAATTATTACTTCTTTCGATTTAGTATCTAACGCATTAACCAAAACTGAAATTGATGATGCAGTTGAAAATTACATGATTACAACTGTGCCAACCACTTGGGAAAAAGCTCCATTGAATGTTGCATTTGAAACTATGAATCAATTTGGATTAAAATCTGTTTTAACTCTTGATGATGAAGCAAAATTATCTGGAATTTTAACTGAAACTGATTTTATCTCTGAAATCGAAATCATTTCTGAAAGAAGTGAACACAGTTCTACTGTAGGTACTGAAGGAGACAAATGGTCTTGGGACAGTACTTCTGTATTATACATTGAGAAAAATCATTTAAAATTCACTGATAAAGCTGTCTGTGATGTTGCTGTTGGTAATGTTGAAGTAGCTAACTCCAAAACCAAAGTTTCAGACTGTGCTAAAAAAATGAAAACCTTAAACATTGAACAAATTCCTGTTATTGGTGTTGAAGGCAATTTAGTAGGTCTTGTAAGAGCTAGTGATTTAATCAAAGCATTAGTCCCACAAGAATAGTGGTATAATGGCTGTAAATCCAGTATTAGTGATTAAGGTAGTTGACAATACTAGTGTTGGTGTTCGTGCGAGATTATATGATGATTTCTCTGAACACAACATTGTTTTAAACTCTGTACTTGCTTATTGGTGGGCAAATAATATGCCTCCAGCCGTTAAATTTTTAGAACTTTTTGATTCTGTTATCAAAAGAACTATCAATGAGATAATGCCTCATAAAACATTAAACTTAAAATATGAGGTAAAAGCAGATGCAATTTTGGATAATGCTTCTCAAATTGAAATAAATTTGATTTCTATCTCGGCAGATGATGTAGGGTTTAAAATTGATGGTGGGTCTATTTTCCTTAAAGATTTAAGAAATGTCGAAGAGGATTTTGAACCTAAGGAATTTTCAACAACTTTTGATCATTGTATCGAAACTCCAGATATTGTTTTAAAAAAATATAGGGAAATGAAAGGAAACTAAATGTTTCTTCTCAATTTAGATTGTGGTGTGCATAAAACTATTTTACTGCATTTTCATAATTTTATTCCTGTATTGAAAATATCAATATTTTCTATTTTTTCTTTTTGTTTTTATTGATAATTTTCTGAGTGAACAGTGTTTTGTATTTTTCATGTTTGTTATTAATATGAAAATAAACCATTCGTATAATCAGGAATTATTCTATTGTTATTTTTATTTTTGGATAAATTTAAAGATAGTTTTTTCATAATACTTACTTTTTAATTCATCGTTAATGTCTTTAAATTTATTTTAGTTAACAATTTCACAAATCTTGTCAACTTTACAATCACTAAGACTTCCAAAGTCATTAACTTTGGCCAGTTCACAGTCAGTATTAACAATATTTTGGTTATTTTTGGTGATAGTATATTTTATTTTATTCTACCAATGTTTTAATATGGGTGATTAATTCTCTTGCATCCTCTTCTTTGATGTTTTTGGAAGTACGGATGAAATCAATCAGTTCACCTTTTTTATCGCTATTTAAGCTTGATTGGGATAGTGTTTGAGCATAAGTTCTTTTAGGATAAAAAGTTTCTTTTGAAATTTTGCTCAATTCCTCTTTTTCCTCTTGGGTGATGATTCCTTCCTTAACTGCATTTTTAAATACATAATTCATACTGATTAATGGAACTGAAAGTGCTTCCAGGCTTTCTGAGTCAAGCATTACTGCAACATCATCATCGGAGTCAACATTTCCACTTGCATATTCGTTATAGCAATAACCTATTCCTTCCATTCCAAGACTGTCAAGCTCGGATGCTCTAAGTGCACCCATACTTGAAGCTCCAAATACCTTAACTCCTTTTTTCATAACGCTGAGGATTTCTCTGTGTCCAACAGCGGAGTTTTGGTGAAATACTCCATCAATAATTCCAATTATATCAGGATTTTCTTTTATGTCCTGGCCTAAATCTCCTCTTTTAATTGGTCTTTTGTAGATTACTTCAATGTCATCGTGTGAATCCAGGATTTCTCGAGCTTTATCAAAAGGAAGTGAAAGTCCTGTATAAATTATGATTTTAACCATGATATCATACTCTTAAAAATCTGTATCCTGCTCTTTCAGGGTCAAGTGCATAAATTTCCATTTCAGGAATTATTACTCTTGCAACGTTAACGTCAAGTTCTTCTCTTGTAAGATTTGTGTATAGAATGTGCTTGATGTCATTGGCCATCAATTCATCTTTTACAATTTCCAAATCTTTTTTAATTGATGTTGTTGACTTATTTTCAATATCTTGGAGGTTGATTTGTTTTTCTTCCTCTCTAAAGTAGTATTTGTTGATTCTTTTCATCCTTTCATAGCCTGCTTCACGTGCAAAGTCCGCCCTAACGGTATCTTCACGAGCACCATTGATTTGTGTTGCTCTGCTTTGTGCAACTTCAGTCAATGCTCTTAGTATTGCAACTTCAGGATCCAAATGTGTTCCCATGCCTAGTGTCAACAGTCCTGCATCCCTTGTAACTGTATCGTCTGCTGAAGCAGCTATTGTCGGAACTTTGATGTCTGCAGTAAAATCCATCAGTTTGATTTTAATTCCATTTGATTCGAATTTTCCAATCACATCATTTATCAATTCACTTTCAATGCTTTCTAAATTGATCTGTGAATAGTTCTTATGGGTCAATTCAAAAATGCTCCATGCATCTCTTTCGATAACTTCAAATATTCCGTGCAATATTGCTTCATCCAATATGTTTCCTGATGCAAGACCATTGGTGTTTGACTTAAAGAAGCTTTGAACATCATTTTCATGAATGTATGGGTGGAACACTGCATTTGAAGGAACGTAGTATTCATCACCAGATATTAAATCTGTTGCAAGAGTCCATTCCAATTGAATTTCTGAAATGTCTTCCTTTTCATATTTTTGAGGTAAATTCAATGATTTAGGATCAATGAATTTTCCTTTATCTGAAATTTCGCTGACTGTTGCAATTATGGTTTCGTCGTCATTTTGCTTTTCAGCGGAATATCTCTCAAATCCTTCCATCATTGCTGAAGCTTTAGCGTGGTCTTTTGTGATTCCTTTTCCACCATAAATGCTGATTGCACCATCTTCTGCAGTGGGCCTTATTGCAGTAAAAACAGGCATCCCAATTCTATCTAAATCAGTAATGTCTGCAATACGGGTAATTCCAGCAGTTCTTAACTTTCCTTCGTTAATTTCTATTGTTTTTTTTGGAGCAATAACTCTGTGTGTTCCTTCAAAATATGTGAGTTCTTCTCTCATTTTAAAATCCTAAAATAATTCTTACTATGGTTTCAACGCCCATTGTCATAGACATCAAGGTCATTATTCCAGCAACTGCAATTGTAGCAACCCAAATTCCAGCATTCCAGGTTAATACTTTGGATCCGTCCAAGTTTCCGATTGGTATTAAGTTAAATGCAGCAAGGAAACTGTTGATTGAATAACCAACTGAACAGATGACAAATATCAATACTGAAGTTTCTGAAGTGAATGCGGATGGATAAATAACTATACAAATTGCTAAAAATATTAATGCAAGAACAATATTGACAATAGGTCCTGCAATGGAGATTTTACCATTGATTTCATCAGTCATGTAGTTTGCATAAGTGTATACTGCACCTGGTGCTGCAAATACGAATCCTAAAAATGAACTGATTAGTGCAAAAATCAATCCCTGAGGCCATAATTTGAATTCAGCCCAATATCCGTATTTCATTGAGACAAATTTATGTCCGAGTTCATGCAAGATGAAACCTGCACCTACGCCAACCATAACAATTGGCAATATTGTAAGTACGGCAGATGGGTCTCTACCACCATTTACTATTGCAAAACTTAGAGAAATAACGACAAATGCAATTATCAAATCTCTTATTTCACTAGTTGTAAATTTAAACATATGTTAAAATATCTAATTTGACTTTAATATAATTTTTTATAATATTTTGTCTAAAATATATAAACATGGACTTACATGTGAACAATATTTTAAATGATATAAAAAAAGATGATATTCAAGCTTATTTACTTACACAATTTACCAATGTCGAATACCTTTCAGGATATAAGCCGACAAGTTTCGCTTTCTGCATAATCAAGGAAAATCCGATTATCTATGCATCAGGAATGGATATGGAACTTGCGGTCCGTGATTCGGCTATTGAAGTTAAAAAATATGAATCATATGAATTGATGATTAATGAATTAAAGGAAGAGGGTATCAAAAACCTCGCAATTGAACCTACACTTCCTTACAGCACATATGTTCGCTTCAGGGATGATTTTGATGTGTCCTCAAAAACATATGTCGACAAGCAACGTATGATCAAGACTGATGATGAAATTGCAAAGATTACAAAAGCAACTGAAATAGCTCAAAAATCATTCTTGCAATTGGATATCCTGAACAATAAGAACACCGAAAAGGAAATTGCTTTTGACCTTGCACGGTATATGATTGAAAATGGGGCTTCAAAGGAGTCATTTGATACAATCGTCACAAGTGGTGCTAATTCAAGTCTTCCTCATGCAATTCCAGAGGTCAAAAAACTGGAACAGCCTATTTTAATTGATTGGGGTGCAATATTTGAAGGGTACTGTTCTGATAATACTCGTACAATGATTTATACTGAACGCCAACAGGAAATTTGGGACATTGTTGCAGAAGCCCATGACAAGGCAATAAAAGCAGCTAAAGTGGGTATGAAATGCTGTGAAGTTGATAAAGTGGCTCGTGATATCATAACTGAATATGGCTATGGTGATAAGTTCATTCACACAACCGGTCACAGTTTAGGTTTGGATATTCATGAAAATCCTGGATTTTCCGCCCGTGATGATACTATGATTGAAAATGGTATGGTTATAACAGTTGAGCCTGGAATCTACTTGGAAGGGGAATTTGGAGTTCGCCTTGAAGATACTGTCAGTATCTCAAAAAAAGCCAATGTTATTGGTGATTTGCCTTTAAACATTGACTAATTTTATTATTTTTTTCTTTTTTTGTTCATAACTGGAATAATTCAGTTAATTTTCAGGATATTGGATATTTTTTTATTTCCATATATTTTTTAAACATATTATTCAGTTTATAATTTAAATTATACAGATTTATATAATAGTTGAAAGTTATATAATAGTGGATCTATGCTTTTTTATTTAGTTAATCAAGTATTATGATTTTATAAATCATGTTTAATTTTACAAAATGTTCGGAAAAACTTAAAAGGTTATTATTATGGAAAATAATAATTTGAAATGCAGGCTACTGTTCTTATCAATATTATTAATATTTGTTTTAAGCATAGGTGCAGTATGCGCTACACAAGACAATACAACAGCTGGTTCATTGGATGATAATGGATTGGCTATTGAAAAAACTAATTTTAATACAAATGATGGACTTGGTGATGTCATTAGTAATGATGGTAATGCTAATGTTCTAAAAGAAGGCGAAACAATTGATTCAGGTAATTCATGAATTAAATAATTTAATAAATACAACTCCTGAAAATGGAATCTTGAATCTGGAAAAGAATTATGCATTTGACGTCCAGTGATAATGATTATAAAACTGGTATTCCAATTACTCAAGGAATTACAATCAATGGTAATGGATTTACTGTCAGTGGTAATGATATTTCAAGAATATTCAACATATCTGGAAGTAATGTCATCATTAAAAACTTAAATTTCATTGATGGGTCTTCAGATGTGTATGGTGGTGCAATTTACTGGAATGGAAATGATGGTTTATTGGATAACTGTACTTTTGAAGGAAATTCAATCACTGGTTCTGTTGGTGGACAATCTAATGGTGGGGCTATTTATGTAAATGCTGCAATGTAAAAATAATCAATTCAGTCTTTGCCAACAATAGTTTATCCAAGTATTCTGCTGGTGCAATATATATGATGAAAGGTTCCAGTTCAATTTTAATTGAAAACTGTACTTTCAAAAACAACACTGTTATGTATGGTGGTGCTTTGGATATTGGGCCTTCTGTTGTTGTAAACAATTGTACTTTTGTTGAAAACAATGCAATACAAACTAATGATCAGTCTGGTGGTGCAATCTGGACTTCTCCGTTAAGTTCTGGTTCAATTTTAATCAATGGCTCTAAATTCATTGGAAATCATGCTGCTGGTAGTGGTGGTGCAATTGGAGGTGCTTGTGGTTCAACTATTGCTAATTCCTACTTTGAAAACAATTCTGCAGCTAAAAGTGCCGGTGCAGTAATAATTAGAATAAACAATAAGTTTTGGACTATAGAAAATTCTACTTTCTTAAATAATACTGCTAAAAATGGTGGTGCTGTTTTTATTGATGGAAACGGTCAAATGACAAGTATAATAAAGCAATCTGAATTTATAAACAATACTGCTCTTGAATTGGGTGGAGCTATATATTATTATTGGTCTTCATCAATACTATCTCAGATAATGTTAAGTTTATAAATAATACTGCATATTATGAAATAATAACTGCTACTCCTTACTCTTGTGGTGTGCAATTTATTATTATAAATCCTCCTATAATACAATTTCCAATAATGTCACTTTTAAAGGAAATGATGCAAAGGATAGACCTTACAGTTTCTATCAAGGATATGGTGGTGCTATTTATTATGATTTATCCAATTATAATAGTATAAATAATGTTTTATTTGATAGCAATAGTGTTAACTGTGAAGGTGGTGCTATTTATTACAGGGAATCAAAGGAAAATCAAATAATCAATGCTGATTTCATTAACAATATTGCTGAATACAGCCGTGGAGGTGCTATTGGATATGAAGGAGATAATCTTAAATGCGATATTATAAATTCAACATTCAAATACAATAATGCATCTTCTGGTGCTGCTGTTGCGTATTTTGGTAATAATACTGCAAGTAATATCATTAATTCTACTTTCATGTATAACTGTGCATTTGCTGAAGGTAGTGCTATATATGTGGAAGGTCAATCTCCTAAACTTACTAACTGTACTCTTTTGGAAAATAAGGCAAGAGTCACTGGTTTGTCCCGATCTTTGAATTCTAATTGTACTGAATTGCAGATTAGACTTTCTGGTGGGAATTCAGTTATTAATGCTATTTCATCTAATTCTCCGGTTACTTTAAATAATGTAACATACTGGGGTGCAAATGGAGTAACTGTTTCTCCTGCAAGTGATGTGGTATTCCAATGCAATTCCAATGAAGCAGGTCAAAATGTTTCATTGGTGGTAAGAAAAGATGTTGAAATAATTCTAAATTTAACTGATGTGACTGATGATGATGGTAACATCATTATATCACTCTAAATATCAGTTGCTTATATGCTTTCTCTCTCAACCTTTCTATACTATAGTTTAGATTTGGCAGGTTAATTAAATTTGTGGATAAGGTTGTGATATTTCAGTTGGTATATTATTTGTTTTATATAATGGATATAATAAATAATATGGTAAAAATAATTGATATAGGAATTACGGAGAATATCACAAAATAGGATTGTATGAAAATTTTTATTAGAGTAATATCATATATTACTTACCAGACATGTTGATTAAACATGATTAGATATTTAATATTATATATCTCTTTTATTTGATGATAAAAAAGGTTTTTCAGAAACTATCCCTTCTAAAAAATCATCATTTAAAAAATTCAATATTTTTTTAACATCGTCATTAGTTTCCAGTTCAAGTTTTCCTGTTGGCCTATTAAATTTGATGTTACTTTTATTTTCAATTTTTTCAATATTTTCATTAGTTAGATATCTAAAACTATCGTTTTTTAAGATTACATATAATTTTTTCAGATGGTTTTTATTATTTTCAACCTTGTAATATAATTGTTGAAGGTTTAATAAATTTACATCATAACTTTCATTTTCTTCAAGTTTTTTTAACATTTCATTTATTTCTTTTTTAAATTTCCTTTCAAAGCCAAAAATTAGTTCAAAGTTATATTTATCAAATATATACATTGTTTGATTATGTAATTCATTATCTTTATCTAAATAACAAATACAATCCATTTTTTGTTCTAATTGTAATAATGGAGAATTTAATTTTTTAAGTTTTTTATCTCCAAAGGAAAATAAATATTTTTCATTTTTTAACAAAGTTTTTGATCTTATTTTCTGAAAAGATATTATTTTATCGTTCCCATTATCAATTACAATAGCAGCTAACCATAACTCATGACCTTTTTTTAATTTTTTTTCATCATAAACAACACAATCCAAACAAATCTTATCCATAAATTTGGGCAAGTATTCTAGTTCATCACATTTTATAAATTGCACAATTCCTTTTTCTTCAAATAGAGGATTATAGTCTATTGTCTCATAATTGTCATTAGTGATATAATTTCTAATTTGATCTTGGAGAATGTGTTTCATATCTTTTTTAACTTCATCATCATCAATTATAGTTGAAAACACTTCAAAATTTTCCCTTTTTCTAGGTTTTGAGAATAAATATAAATTAATGTCATTCATATCACTTTGAGTTACTTTATTTAATAATTCTTGCATTTTATTCACCATCAACAATATATAATCTTGAACTAAGTTGGTTAACTTTTATATTTTCCCCAATATTCCGATATATATCTTGTTTTGATAGCAATATCACATAATTTTTTTCAGTGTATAAATAATAAAACTTATACCCAAATAACATAAAAATCGGATTTATATAAATAATTTCGGAATTGGAATATATTAAAAATACAAATGTAAATATGATTGCTGCAGAAAAAATCTCTTCAGGGGTTCCTAATGATATAAAGGATATTATATATGGGATTAAATAAGATAAAATTATGTCTGTTTTTTCATCTACTTTATTTACATTGAAATATTTTTTTGTATTTGATTTAGAATTGTTTATCATTTTATATGAAATAAAAATAAATATTATGAATAAAGCTACAAATATTATTGATACAATATGAATCTCGTACAATACGTTATTTAAAAGAATTTTTATTTTGTAATGACTTGTTTTAATGGCAATGATTAATAATAAAGGACTATATGCACTAATAAATAATAATAATTTATTTATTGACAATGTTCTTTTTAACTCTTTAGTGGCATTCATATTATATTAATTGAATTTTCAAAGTTATTAATTTGTTGGAATATATTAAGTGACTTATTTTTTATCAAACTCATATAAAAAAATATTATATATTTTATATATAAAATATAATAAATAATATAATAAAAAATATAAAATGAGACTCTTTCAAAAACTTTGTTGATTTTCAAAATCGTTTTTTCGATTTTGGTTCCAAATTAAATCTCTGCGATATATTCGTTTTAAAACACCTCGTTTGGTCTTGAATGTTCGTTTCCTTGATTTTGGCATTGTTTTTTGGA
>JALFJX010000013.1 GCA_022775905.1 Methanobrevibacter sp. | reverse complement strand
ATACCTGATTTCGGTGGTATGAAAGTTCGTTTTGCTCGTGAAGAGTTAAAAGAGAAATTAATTGCAGACAACATGGCTACAATCATGTACGACTTTGCTGAAAGACCAGTAGTCTGCAGATGCGGTAACAACTGTGTAGTTAAAATTATGGATGACCAATGGTTCATGAAATACGGTAACGAAGAATGGACTGAAAAAACATTAGAAGTTCTTGATGGCGAAACTGTTATTCCAAAAGAAATTAAAAACAATTTCGAATACTACTTAAATTGGCTAGATGACTGGGCTTGCTCTAGGAAAGTAGGACTTGGAACTAGGCTTCCTTGGGATAATCAATGGTTAATTGAACCTTTAACTGACTCCACAATTTACATGTCATATTATACTATTGCAAAATACTTAAGAGACATGAATCCTGATGATTTAAACCTTGCTTTCTTTGATAAAGTTTTATTAAACAAAGATTCCGGAGAAATCACAGTACCTGCTGAAAAAGTTAAAGAAATTCAAGATGAATTCAACTACTGGTACCCACTTGACTGGAGATTATCCGCAAAAGACCTCGTTGGTAACCACTTAAGCTTCTTAATGTTCCACCACAGCGCAATTTATCCTAAAGATAAATGGCCAAGAGGAACCGTAGTATTCGGTATGGGTCTTTTAGAAGGAAACAAAATGTCCTCCTCAAAAGGAAACGTAATCTTACTTAAAGATGCAATTAAAGACTACACTGCTGATGTTGTAAGACTCTTCTTAATGGCATCTGCTGAACCATGGCAAGACTTCGACTGGAGAGAAAAAGAAGTTCTCGGAACTAAAAGAAGACTCGAATGGTTTAGAGAATTTGCAGCAAGAGTTGAAGAAATCAAAGGTTCCCCATTAGACTTAAGCAACATCGAAGAAGTTGAACTTACAAGAACCATTGATTTATGGATGATTAGTCAACTCAACCAACATATCAAAAATGCAACTGAAGCATTAGAAGTCTTCCAGACAAGACAAGCATTACAAGATTCTTTATTCTTACTTAAAAAGGATGTAGACCACTATTTATACAGAGTAAAACACATCATTGATGCACAAGACCCTGCAGTAATCTATGTTTTATCAACAGTTCTTGAAGCTTGGATTAGACTCCTTGCACCATTTACACCACATACCTCAGAAGAATTATGGGCAACCTATGGAGGAGTTGGATTTGTAAGTGAAGCTAAATGGCCTGAATACAATGAAGAGCTCGTAAGTGTTGAAATTGAAAAATCAGAAGACTTAGTAGAAAACATCATTAAAGATATTGCGCACATCAAACAGATGGTTGGAGAAGATGTCGAAAAAGTCCACATTTACCTTGCACCTGACTGGAAATGGGAATTATACAAAATAGCCGATGAAGTCGGAAAACCAGACATCGGACAAATCATGGGAAGAGCTATCGGAGCTAAAATCCACGATGACAAAAAAGAAATCGCAATGGTAGCTAAAAAAATCGGTAAAGAGATAACCAAAACAAGATACATCGGAAAAATCAACGAATCTGAAATTTTATCTGATGCTCTTGACTACATTAAAGAAGAATGTGGAAACGAAGTTATTATTCATACTGATGACTCTTACGACCCACAAAACAAGGCTAAAAACGCAATGCCTTACAAACCTGCAATATTTATGGAATAATTTAATTATTCCAAACTTTTTTTCTTTTTTTATTTAACTCTATAAAATCCACTTATTTTGAATAATATTCATTAAGGTAACAAAACAATTATACTATAATAATAAAATTATTAATGAATAAATTATATGGGAAAGAGATTTATCATGAATAGAAAAATAATACTCGCATTATTTGTAATAGCCACAGTACTGATATCTGCCGGCTGTGTCTATGCAAGCGACACTAATTCTTTAAATACAACAGAGGATTCATCACAATTATCTGTTAATGATAATGAAAATATTCTAAGTGATGATTCGACATCAACATTCGATGATTTGAACAAAAAAGTGCAAAATTCAGATAATGAAATCGAAATTACTGAAGATTATTCATTTGATGGACAAATTGATACTAATCATACTAAAGGAATACTAATTAACAAAAGTAACATAGTAATTAATGGAAATAACCACATTATAGATGCAAAAAACCAAGCAGGAATCTTTTTAATAAAAAATGGAAATAATATTACTATCAACAATCTTGTTTTAAAAAATGGTAATAACTCAGCATTAATACAACTTAATGGAATGAACATCATAACAAACAATGTAACTTTTATCAATTGTTCTTGTGGAAATTTAAATGGAATGCATATTGGAGGAGCAGTACTTTCAATGGATTCAAAATATACAAGTAACGATGACAAGTTCCTAAACAATTATGCTCCAACAGGTGCTGCAATTTATTCAGAATGATCTGAAATAAGAATCAGTAATGGATTATTTAAAAGTAATAAAACAGCACCTTTAGGCTTAATATATGCCGTCAGTGATACAAAACTTTACATCTACAATTCAACATTTGCAAATACTACATCAAAATATGCAACTGCAATATACATCAATAAGGGAAATGTCTATATAAATAATACCAAATTCCATAATTTACATGCAAATATTACAGCAGGTGCCGTTGGAATTAAAATAGGAAATTTGATAATTGACAATTGTGAATTCATAAACAGTTCATCAACTAAGAATGGTGGTGCAATTTATGCAGATATTGTTGGAAACACCTTTGCAGACGGAGAAGTCATAGTTAATAATACACTATTTGAAAATTGTACATCCGAATTTGGTGGTGCTATTCTTCAATTAGGTGGAATATCAGAAATTACAAACTCAAATTTCACAAACAATACTGCAATATACAATGGAGGAGCAACATATTTTTCCTATGTTCATTCTTTAATTAACAGCAGCAATTTTAATTACAATAAAGTATCCATCATCAAAAATTACCCAACTTATGGAGGAGCAATATTCTATGACAAAGGTGATGGAGAATTAAATATTGCAAATTCAAACTTCACAAACAATGATGCATACTTAGGTAGCGCATTATATATTTATGATTCAAAATACATATTAAACAACTTAAATTTCAATAATGACCAAAATTATTCAATTTATAGTGTTTATGAGAATAATACTTCAGAAATAGGAAAATTAACTGGTGATTATACATTATCACAACTCAATACTGATTATGTTTATGTGATGACAGGAGAAGGAATAAAATTAACCATAATCAATCCTATCAATGAAACTGTAAACCTTACAAATTTAACTAAATATGATCTATGAGAACTTAGTTGGGTTTCAGACGTCAGAAATCAGGGAACAATGGGTGCATGCTGGACATTTGGAGTAACCGGGCACTTGAATCGCATTGATTAAAGCACTTAACCTTACTGGAGATGCACATGAAAAAATTGATTTTTCAGAAAACAACATGCAAGACATTATGCCCATATACTCCAAATATGGAAACATGAATATTGAAGGTGGAGATTATAACTCTGCAATAGGTTATCTTTTAAGTTGGTTTGGAGCATTTCCTGGAGCTTATGACACTTACGACGAACTTGGAAAAGTTTCCCCTGCATTAACAACATAAAATGACATCCACATTCAAGATATAATCATCATTCATAATGATTTAAGTAGCGAAGCAAATTTAAAAATAAAAGAAGCAATAGTAAAATATGGTTCAGTATCATCATATTTGTTAAGCAAAGCTACAAGTGAGGAAGGTACACCAACTGGTTACTATAATGAAAAAACAAATGCAAAATATGTCAACAGCACAGAAATTGGTAACCATGTAATATCAATTGTTGGATGGGATGACAATTATTCAAAAGACAACTTTTTAATTACACCACCAGGAGACGGTGCATGGATTGTTAAAAACAGTTGGGGTTCAGAATGGGGAGACAATGGATATATGTATGTTTCCTATTATGATGGATCATTATCAACTGACCCAGACCAATGCATGATTGGAATTATGCTCAACAATACAATACAATACAACAAAAATTACCAATATGACATTTCCGGAATATCCAAATTTATAAATGAAGGTAAACAATTGGATTATACAAATAATTTCATATCTATTGATGATGATATGATTGCTGCTGTTGGAACCTATTTCAATCAGGAAGGAGTCAATTACACAGTGCAAATTAAAGTTAACGGAAAAATTGTCTACACACAAAAAGGCACATCAGAATACTATGGTTACCATACTATAAAACTAGACAAATATGTCTCTATTAAAAAAGATGATTCATTTAGTATTACAATTACATCCAATGCAGTACCTGTATCAAAATCACCAAGAGCACACTATCAAGAAGGAACATCATTCATTGGAGAAAAAGATTTGAGTAGCGATAATTCTACTGCATGTATTAAAGTATACACATTGCCAAATGAAATTCAAACTGAAAATATTAAAGAATATTATTCCGGAGATAATGAGTTTACAATAATTATTAATGAAAGTAATGCCTCAGTTGTTGTTTCAATTGAAAATGAAAATAAAACATACAAATCAGATGAAAATGGAATTGTCAAAGTCAAATTACCTAAATTGCAACCTGGAACTTACATCATTACAACAGAATACAACAACACTATCCTTGTTAATACTATAGAAGTATTAAGTACAATCAAATCAGTAGATGAAACTACAATTGGATACAAAGCTTCATCAAATGTCAAAGCTACATTCTATGATGCTAATGGAAATCCCCTAATTTACAGAACCATCACAGTAAAATATGATGATAAAAACATGAATTTCAAAACCAATGAAAAAGGAGAAATTTCTGTCCCGTTAACTGGAAATATCGGATCCCACACAATAATCTATACAAATCCTGTTACTGGTGAAGAATCCCAAACAACAGTTAAAATAGTATCCAGATTCAGCGGAAATAAAAATATCAATATGTACTACTACGATTGAACATACTACAAAGTCAAAGTTTATGGAGACAACGGAAAAGCAGTAGGTGCAAAACAAGCAGTGACCATAAAAATTGACAAAAAAACTTACAAAGTTTACACTGATGCAAATGGTTGGGCAAAACTCAAAATACCAAATACAATAACTCCAGGAAAACACACAATTAGTGCAACATACAAAGGACAAACAATTAAAAATACATTAACTGTAAAACAGGTTTTAACAACTACAAAAACAGTTACTGTTAAAAAGACAGTTAAAAAAATTAGTATTAACTGCAAAACTATCCAATGGTAAAAAACCACTTAAAGGAAAAATAATATCCTTCAAGTTCTATGGTAAAACATACAAAGTAAAAACCAATTCAAAAGGAATAGCTAAAGTTACAGTTAGCAAATATGTTATTAAAAAACTCAAAGCAGGTAAAACCTACACAGCAACAATAACATATAGCAAAGATACAATTAAAAAAGCTGTAAAAGTTAAAAGATGGGGATTTTTTAATCCTTATCATACATAACTTAACTGATTTTATCAAGAAATAAAACAAACAATAAATTTAATTTAATAATCTAGTAAAAAAATAAAAACTAATTTTAAAAATAGTAAAATAATTATAGCTAAAATTGATTAAAAGTATAGCTATAATTTTCTTGCAAATACCATATATCCACTATGGCCAACCATGCGTGTTTTTGGCCTTACACCTTGCTGTCTGACTTCAAGGCCACGTTCCAAGATTTCAAAGATTTCAATATCATAAAATCCTAATTTTTTAGCAATACTGTAAGAAATTTCTGCCTGATCAATGTATGGTGCATAAACTGTTAACCATCCACCAACATTAAGACAGTCCATTACCTCTTCAAACACTTCAAATGGTTTTGGCAAGTCTAAAAAGACCAAATCAATCTTATCCTCATCAATTCCATCTTTAATATTTTTGTTTTTAACATGAATATTAGTAATTCCAAACCTTTCAATGTTCTTTTGAGCAACTTCAGCAAAGTCTTCTCTGATTTCATAGGTAAATACATCACCTTCAGGACCTACAACATTTCCGAAGTTTAGTGCAATAGCCCCTGCACCGGTTCCCGCATCAACTACACGGGACCCTGATCCTAAACCAGTGTGTGCCAGTACTAGCCCAATATCTTTTTTAAGGAGAATTGAACATCTTCTATCCATAATATCAATGAAATCATTAATATTAGGTTTCATAATTTTAAATGTGTGGTCCAAGTGGCTTTTAACCTCATCACCAATATCCGCAGCTTCCCAATCTTCAGCATGGACAATTCCTAAATCGCTTTGGAAATCTTCACCAGGTTTTAAAACATACTTCTTACCACGTTCATCTAAAATCATCTTCATTATTCTAACTCCGCTAATCTTTTTACTCTTTTTAAGGAATCTGGGTGAGTGGATAATAATTCCATAAGACCGCTTCTTTTTGAAATTTTAACATCAGAATTTGCAAGTCTTCTTAACTCTTCATCAGAAATTTTTCCATCCCCATCAAAGTCGATTTGCTGGAAATCAGTAACATCATTTCTTGCATTGTTCACATCATTAACAAAGAATGCTCTGTTTATGTTTACTTCAGAAATTGTCTGCTTATCACATCTTGCTGCACCATAAGATAATTTGTAAAGTGCAGATACCAATGCTGCAGGACGGTTTCCAAATTCAACACTTGCTTCATCAGCATAGTATTCACGAGTTCTTGAAATAAAGAGCACTAATAACTGTCCAATTAAATAGAATACATATCCAAGAATTCCAATTATAATTCCACCACCATTGTCATTGTCTCCTGAGAACATGAATGACAATGCAATGTAGTAACAAATCATTGGAATAACACTAACCGCTGCAGTAACAATCATATCATTATGTTTGATATGACCCATTTCGTGACCAATAACAGCTTTTAGCTCATCACGGTCAAGCAATCCTAAAATTGGACGAGTAATTGCAATGTGTCCACTTCTACTTGACCTACCATATGCAAATGCATTTGGAATATTAATTTCAGACAAACCTATTTCTGGTTTTGGAATTCCAGCTGCATCAGCTAATTCTTGAACCATTTTATGGATATGAGGTGCTTCAGATTCTGATAATGGCCTTACATTCATTGAACGTTTTACTATACTTGGTCCAAACCAATATTGTAAAAATATAATTACTATACTTATACCAAAGTATAATTTCCAGCTACTAATGCCTAAGAAATATCCTACAAGCATTATAAGGAAATATACGATTGAAAACATTATAATAGATGTAAGAATCATTCTTAACTTAAGTTTCCATGTATTTCTCATATTAATTAACACCTTAAAATTTATTATAAACATTAGTTTTTAAATGCTTACTTTAAATATATATCTATTAGATTCCATATACTTAAAAAAGTTAAGCAAAAAATAATTTAATTACAAAATACATAATGTTACTATAAAAAAATGGTGATTAAATGAGCGGACCATGGGTAGAAAAATATAGACCACAAAAATTAGATGACATTGTAGGACAGAAACAAATTGTTACAAGATTACAGAAATACGTAGGCGAAGAAAGTATGCCTAACTTAATGTTTACAGGTCCTGCAGGTGTCGGTAAAACAACCACAGCCTTAGCACTAGTAAAATCCATTTTAGGAGAATACTGGAGACAAAACTTTTTAGAATTAAATGCATCAGATGCAAGAGGAATTGATACTGTAAGAGACCGTATCAAAAGTTTCTGTAGATTGAAACCAGTTGGTGCACCATTCAGAATAATCTTTTTAGACGAAGTAGACAATATGACAAAAGATGCACAGCATGCTCTTCGTCGTGAAATGGAAATGTATACTAAAACCGCTTCATTTATACTTTCATGTAATTATTCATCAAAAATTATTGACCCAATCCAATCCAGATGTGCAATATTCAGATTTGCACCGCTTAAAGGAGAAGAAATTAAAGAACGTTTACAATATATCTGCGAAACAGAAGGATTTGAAGCAGATGACCAAGGCCTTGAATCAATCGTTTACTTTGCTGAAGGAGATATGAGAAAAGCAGTGAACGTTTTACAGGCAGCAACTTCAGAAGGAGAAGCCATCACAGAAGATGCGGTTTATGAAGTTGTTTCAAAAGCAAAACCGCAAGACATTGGAAATATGATAAACAAAGCATTAATGGGAGACTTTATGGGTGCTCGTACACTCCTTAGAGAAACCATGGTGCTTCAGGGAACCAGTGGAGAAGACATGGTGACTCAAATTTATCAAGATGTTTCCAAAAGAGTTCTTGAAGGAAAAATGGATGCAAGTATTTACATGGATTTAATTGAAGCTATCGCTGAATGTGATTTCAGAATAAGAGAAGGAGCAAATCCAAGAATACAACTTGAAGCTTTATTAACCCAATTCTTATAAGGTATAGAAATGTTATGGACTGATAAATACCGACCACAGGAACTAAGCCAAGTGGTAGGTAATACTAAAGAGATTAAAATAATCAAAGATTGGGTTAGCGCTTGGAAATCAAATGACCCACAAATACCTCTACTTTTAGTTGGTCCACCCGGTATTGGAAAAACAACATTAGCTCAAATTATTGCAAAACAATTTTCAGAACATATTGAGCTTAACGCGAGTGATAAACGTTCCCAAGACGTTATTAAAAGTACAATTGGTGAATCTTCATCTTCCAGATCACTTTTTGGAGATGAATATAAATTAATTATTCTTGACGAAGTAGACGGTATTCACGGAACTAACGACCGTGGAGGAGTTAGAGCCATTGGAGAAATAATCAAAAACTCCAATCATCCAATGATTTTAATAGCCAATGATTTTTACTCAAAAAGATTGCAATCAATCAAACCTAAATGCCAAGTAATTAAAATGAAAAAGTCCAGATGGAATTCCATCTCAAAACTTTTAAGAGAAATTGCAGAGGCAGAAGGTGTTGAGGCAAACCCTGCTGCATTAAAAGAAATAGCAGTTAAGTCTCAAGGAGATGTCAGATCAGCGATTAATACATTGCAAGCATTATCCAGTAAAGATTCTACACTTGAAGTGAAAGATGTAGAAAACATGAAAACCAAGGATACACGTTCTGATATTTTCAATGCAATAACTGGTGTTTTAAAAAGTAAAACTCCTGCTCACGTTAAAGAGGCAATGTGGATTGAAGAAGACCCTACACTAGTTATGGAATATATTGCAGAAAACATTCCAAGAGAATACAAGAAAAAAGACGAGATTAAAAAAGCTTATGATTACATCTCAAAAGCAGACATATTCTTTGGAAGGACATTGAGCAGTAGAAATTACGGTTACTGGAAATATGCAAGTGACTTCATGGGAATTGGAGTAAGTAACTCCAAGCACGAAACATATAAAAAATTCACAAAAATCCAAACTCCAACCATTTTCTCATTAATGGGACGTAACAGAGGTAAAAGAAACCTCAGAGATGCAATTGCCGAGAAGATATCTGAAAGAATTCATATTTCACATGCAGAAGCCGTTGCAATGTTCCCATACCTCGAGATAATGTTTAAAAATGATGAACTTGCTTGGGAAATCTCTGATTACTTTGAATTTGAAGATAATGAAATCAAAAGATTCAGATCAAAAAAGATTCCTAAAAAAGTTATTACAAAAATGGAAAAACAACAAGCTCAAATGAGAGTTGAAGAACGTGACAGACGTGCTGAAGAGCTTAAAAGCCAAATGATGAATGTTGCTGCTGAGGCAGAAGAAAAATCTGAAAGTGACCTTCCGTTTGAAATTCCTGGCATTGATTCTACTAAGATTAAAGAAGAAATCAAACCTGAAGAACCAGAAAAAGAAGAAATAGTTCTTGAAGAACCTGCAATTGAAGAATCTATTCCAGAACCAGAAAAAGAAGAACCTAAAAAAGTAGAAAAGAAACCAAAAGAGAAAAAAGAGAAAAAGAAAACTGACAAACAGGTTTCATTGTTCAGTTTCTAATTTTTTTTCAATGAACTCTGCTGCTTTGACAACATTTTCTTTATATTGAGGAGTTACATCTTCCAAAAATTCACTGAAGGAAGTAGCTAACTCATTTTTATTTTTATTTTCAATTAATTTTTGACCATCCATTTCCAAAAATGAATTAATCCATTCCAAAGGAACATTAATCAGAGGATATATTTCATTAGAATCCATCTTAAAGTTTAAACCTTCACCGTTGAATATTCCTTCAAAAATATCATTTACCTGATCATTTAAAATCAACGGATTGACCAATAAATCATAATCTCCATCATAAACCAGTTTTGCACCGTATTTACGTGTATAAGGTTCCATAATCAGTTCAACGATGAAATTATCCTTAGGCATTAAAACAACTGAATTAGGTTGTATTTCCAAAGCCAAATGTTTTGATGATTTTGAACATATCTTTTGGAATAAAGAGCTTCTTACGACTTCAATTTCAGGATATTGCTTATTAAAGGTAGCTTGTCTTTTTCTTGAAAATTTTGAAAATCTTAAATTATTAATATAGATTTTCTCTGGAGTGTATGAGACAAAACGACTGTCAACTCCAATTATTTTTAGAAATTTCAATACATCTTTTTTAGAATTTGAAAATTCTTCTTTTTCTTCGTTTAATCCTGAAACATCAAACATTAAATCCATGATATCACTCTAAATTAAGTGTTTGTCTTAAAGCCTTTTCCATCTCATCAACAGGAGCATCCACTCCAGTCCAGATTTTAAAACTTTCTGCACCTTGATAAAGCAGCATTTTAATTCCATAAACCGGTTTTGCACCTGCTTTAATAGCTTCTTTTATTAAAACTGTTTCATTAGGATTGTATACTGCATCAAATACAACCAAATCTTCATGCATATCTTCAGCACGAGCAATCGGTTCATCATCCACATGAGGATGCATTCCCATTGGTGTTGTATCAACGAGAATATCTGCATCACTCAAATAGTTATTAATTTCTGATATGGAATCTGCCTGAACATCAGCGATTAATCCTGAATCCAAAACATCCCCTGCCAAGCTGATAGCCCTATCTACATTCCTATTTAATATTGTTATAGAATCTGCACCATATTTTGCAAGATAAAATGAAATAGCTCTTGATGCACCACCAGCGCCTGCAATCACAACATTCTTATCTTTGATGCTGATTACCTCTTCAATTGCCCTTACAGCACCAATTCCATCAGTATTATATCCTTTCATATTTTTGAAATCTATTGTATTGACCGCACCAATCAAACCAGCAACTTCATCAATTTCATCTAAAAATTGCATTACTTCAATCTTATGAGGAATGGTAACATTGAATCCTTTAATATTCAATGATTTAGCACCTTCAATTGCTGAACCTAAATTATTCGGATCAACATCAAAAGCAACATATGCATAATCCATCCCCAATTTTTCAAATGCAGCATTATGCATTGGCGGTGAGAAACTATGTTCAACCGGATGACCAATTAATCCTACAATATTTGTACTACCTTTAATTTTCATATAATATTCTATTGATTAACAAAGATTATATAAATTTGTATATACATACTTAAATTATAATATATCATTTATAAGGAGAGTAAAAATGGAATTTACAAGACCAAGAGGTACAAGAGATTTCTTATTTGAAGAAATGAGAGAAAGAAAACAAGCTGAAAGTACCTTAAGAAAAGTATTTGAAAGTTACGGTTATCAAGAGATTCAAACCCCATTATTTGAAGAATTAAAGTTATTTACAACTAAATCTGGAGAAGAAATTGTAAATCAATTATACAACTTCAAAGATAAATCTGACAGAGAATTAACATTAAGACCAGAAATAACAGCACCAGTTGCAAGATTATACTTAAATGAACTTGAAAAAACAGCAACAAAACCAATTAAACTCTATTACTACGGAAGCTGTTTCAGATATGAAAGACCTCAAAAAGGAAGGTTCAGACAATTTTGGCAATTCGGATGTGAATTAATCGGTGCAAAAACACCTCAAGGTGAAGCTGAAGTCATTGCGCTTTGTACTGATGCAATCAAATCCCTTGGAATTGTCACAGCAGACGTTAACCTTAACCACTTGGGAATTATCAGAGGACTATTTGCACACTTCGACATATCTGTTGAAACCCAAAGGGAAATTATGGTAGTTATTGATAAAGGAGATAAAGATTTGCTTATTGAATCTTTAAGCGGAGACAATCCTGTAATCGATAATAATGAACTAAACCAAATTTTATTAAAATTAATCGACCTTGTTGGAGACAAATCAATCATCCCTGATGTTGAAGAATTAATTGCACCATACAAAGAACCAAAAGCTGCATTGGAAGAACTTAAAGAATTAATTTCACTCTTAGATGCTTTCCAAGTTGAAAATTATACAATAAACTTAGGTGTTGCAAGAGGACTTGACTATTACACCGGAATCGTATTTGAAATCTATGTCCCTGAACTTGGTGCTCAAAAACAAATTTGTGGTGGAGGATCATACAGCCTTGTAAAACTCTTCGGAGGACAAGAAGTTGAATCTACCGGTTTTGCATTAGGTTTTGACAGATTAATGAATGCAATTGAAGAACTTACTGATAAAGAAGAATTACCTTCACACTTAGACGTTTATGTAGCACCTATTTCAAAAGATGTTAGGCCAAAAGCATTTGAAATAACCCAAATTTTAAGGAAAAACGGATTTAAAACAGATGTTGACTTGAACGGTAAAAAATTCAAGAAATTAATGAATTACGCTGATAAAATCAAAGTTGAAAAAATGGTCATTATTGGTGCTAACGACCTTGAAGAAGGCAAAATCACTGTTAAAAACATGATTAGCGGTGAACAGGAATTAGTTGACATTGACAATATTGTAGATTATCTCAAAGAGGAATAAAAATGGAAATCAACTTCAGACATGAAATCAATGGCGTTAAAGTAATTACAGCAATTGCCCAAGATGCAAAAACAAACCAAATATTAATGCTTGCAAATATGAACAAGGAAGCATTAATTAAAACACTTGAAACAGGTAAAGCTTGCTATTGGAGTACTTCCAGAAACCAATTATGGCTTAAAGGAGAAAGTTCAGGACACTTCCAAGAAGTAGAAGAAATTCTTGTTGATTGCGATATGGATGCAATCATCTTAAAAATCAACCAAACCGGTGCAGCTTGCCATGAAGGATACTTCTCATGTTTCTTTAGAAAATTAAACACAGATAATGACATAGATATAGAAGATTTGAAAGAAGAAGATTTAGAAGTCGTTTTAGAAAGACTTGTAAATCCAGAAGACGTGTATTAAAATGAAATGCATAATACCAGATACAAGTGCTGTCATTATAGGTGCAATAAGCGAATTGATTGAAACTGAAGATATCGATTATCCGGAGATTATTGTACCTGAAGCAGTTGTTTGTGAACTTGAACACCAAGCTAATGCCAATAGGTCAGAAGGTAGAAGAGGCCTTAAAGAATTGCAAAAATTGCAGGAACTTCAATATGAAGGCGAACTATCCATAAGTTTTAAAGGAAAAAGACCTACCAATTATGACATTAGATATGCTAAGAGTGGTGAAATTGACAGTATCATAAGAGATTTAGCAAGAAGCGAAATGGGAACTCTCCTCACAAATGATAAAGTACAGGCTGAAACCGCTAAAGCTCAAGGAATTCCTGTTTACTATTTCAAACAGGAATATAAAGAAAAAACTCTTTCAATAGAAGAATTCTTTGATGAAACTACAATGTCAATTCACTTAAAGGAAAATGTTGTTCCAATGGCTAAAAAAGGAACACCAGGACATATTGATTTTGAAGTGTTAAGCGAAAAACGTTACACATACAAAGAACTCAAAAAAATTGTTGATGAAATCCTGGATAAAGCAAAAAGTGATCCTAAAACATATTTAGAAAGTGAAAAGGAAGGTTCATTTGTTGTCCAATCCCGTGAATACAGGATTTCAATTGCATATCCACCATTTTCTGAAGCATTGGAAATTACAGCTGTAAGACCAGTTGCAAACATTAGATTAGATGAATACCACTTATCTGAAAAATTATTAAACAGAATTAGGACAAGTGCTGAAGGAATATTAATTTCTGGTTCTCCTGGAGCAGGTAAATCCACATTTGTGCAAGCTATTGCAAATTATTACTCATCAGAATTAAACAAAGTTGTAAAAACAATGGAATCTCCAAGAGATTTACAGCTTCCAGATGAAATTACACAATACGCTCCATTAGAAGGCAGCATGGAAAATACAGCTGATGTATTATTACTTGTAAGACCAGACTACACCATTTATGATGAATTAAGAAAAAATAGTGACTTTAATATCTTTGCAGATATGAGATTAGCAGGTGTTGGAATGATTGGTGTTGTGCATGCAACCCGTCCGATAGATTCTATTCAAAGAATTGCTTCAAGAGTGGAACTTGGTGTAATACCTTCAATTGTAGATACAAGCATTTACATTGAAGATGGAAAAGTCACCCACGTATACGAAACAAAAATGACTGTTAAAGTTCCAACAGGAATGAAGGAAGCAGACCTTGCAAGACCTGTGATTGAAGTTAGAGACTTTGAAACTGGCGAACTTAAAAATGAGATTTACACATACGGTGAACAAACCATCGTTATGGACATGGATTTAGTCAATGGTCCTGGAGATGACGAAAAACACAAGACCGCAGTTGAAAAAATTGCAGAAAAGGAGATTTTAAGAAAAGTTAAGAAACTTCTTCCTAAAAAAGCTAAAGTTGATGTGGAAGTTGTATCCCCTGAAAGGGCAAATATGTATATTCCGGAAGAATTTATTCCAAAGATTATCGGTAAAAACGGTAAAAGAATTGCTGAGATTGAAGAAAGCATTGGAATAAGTCTCGGAGTTGAAGTAATTGACTCCAAACCAGTTAGTAAAACTCCAATTGAAGTTGATATTATCCACACAAACAAACAATTAATTCTCGATTTAGGTCGTGAAAAAGGAAGAAAGAACTTTGATGTATACATTGGTGGAGAATACTTGCTTACAGCTACAACTTCCAAAAAAGGAGAAATTAAAATTAAAAGAGGAATAGAATTATCCGACTTCATTATCGAAGCTATTGAAATGGGATTGGAAATTACAGCTATCCAAAAAATGTGATAATATGAAAATTGGAGCATCAACACTTGCAGGAATTGAATATGAATTGGAACACACTTTGGAATTTATTGAAAACTTAGGCATAGATTATGCTGAGTTAGTACATCAGTTCCCTTTTGAAAACATAGCTAGAGAATCATTAGAAAGTTTTAATCTAAAATATTCAGTTCATTCTCCATTTATGGATGTAAATATTGCAAGTTTACAGGAAAAAAGCAGATTAAATTCAATTGAACAAATCAAATCATCAATTGATCTTGCAAATAAAATTGATGCTGAAGCTGTTGTTGTCCATCCAGGGACAATTCCTTTTTTAGCAAATAAATATTTTAGAAACAAAGTTATTGATGTAGCAGATGCTGCAATGATTGAAATTGGAAAATATGGTGAAGATTTAGGAGTGCTAACCACATTTGAAAATATGCCAATTTTTGACAATATTATTTATAGCAATATGGAAAAATTACATGAACTTCTTGTTAATAATGGATTATCCATGACATTGGATATTGGACATGCGAAACATGCAGGATATTCTGCAGATGCAATGTATTTTGATTCCATTAAACACGTGCATATCCATGATAATTTTGGTGATGATGACTCACACCTTGCTTTAGGTGAAGGCTCTATTGATTTAAATAGTATAGTCAACACTTTAGAGAAAAATAATTATGATGGCATCTACATCATTGAAGTAAATAACTACGATTCTATCAAAAAAAGTTATGAATATATGAAAAAGAACTTCTAAAGAAGTCTTTTTTCCTTAATTTCTTTTTCAAAATAAAGGTATTTTGAATCAATTACCTTTCTAATATTTTCAGCTGTTTTTTTACCAATACCCTCAACTTCCTGAAGCTGACTTTCTGTGGCATTCATTATTTTTCCAACACTGCCAAAGTGAGCAAGCAAATTTTTAGCATTAACAGGACCAATATTCGGCAAAGACTCGACAATGAACAACTGCTGTTCCAACATACTTACCGGTTTTTTATCTGTCCTAATCTGAATTGGAGTTCTTTCACCATTTTGTTCACGAACAGCAATTCTTTTAATCATAGCTGCAGTATCCTGAGCATTTCTTGTTGGAATAATACTAATACCAAAATCAATTGCAATAGACGCAAGTGACCCCCTAATTGCATTAGGGTTTACCATACCCGCATACAGGTCATCACCTTCAAGAATTAATAAGGGACGTTTAAATTCTTCTGATAACTCACGAGCCTGTTTAAATAATCTTTTATCGATTATTGAATCAACAAAATCCTTTGCAGTTTTTCTTTCAATAGCTACCTCATCACTTACCTGATAATCAGCAACAGCCATTGAATGCACCTTAACATCAATTTCCATTTCAGTCAAATGCCTAATCACTTTTGAATTACCCTCACGAGAATCAGCATAGACAATTGGGAAATCATTTTCTTTTTTAGGTCTTTCAATGACTTTAACATTTTTCTGATTTTCCATGCGCTCAACAGCAGATGCATTTAATTCTTCAAGAACAACAGGATCAATTAACTGATTTTTCATACGGCTTTCTTTATTAACACTGGTCCAATAGTAAGCTTCATCCCTTGTTCCATTAGTCATAAGTACTTTTACACGACCAGTTCTTTTACGACCAGTTCTTCCACGTCTTTGAATCATACGTACTTCAGATGGAACCGGTTCATATAATACAACCAAATCTACAGCAGGAATATCAATACCTTCCTCAGCCACACTTGTTGATATTAATACATCATATTCACCCATTTTAAATGATTTTATGATGGCTTTTTGCTGTTTTTGAGTTAATCCTTTTTCACCATCCTTTGAAGCCTGACCAAAGAATTTAACTGATTTAATACCCTCTTTTTCAAGCTTTTGATGAATCATTTCAAGAGTATCCCTATATTGAGTAAATACCATAATTTTGGAAGCATTTTCATCACTTTTATCTTCAAAACGATTGGTGGTGAGTTTAAGTTGACCATCACGTTCACCCAACTCTTTTTTGATAATTTTAGTGATTTCCCTCAATTTTGGATGTTCCCAACCATTTTTCTCAGCATCTCTTGCTAATTTCATAGCACGACTAAAATTATCATCCCACATTAATGATTTAGCTGCATTTGTTTTCTTTTTACGAAGCCTTGCAACATATTTATTGAATGTTTGGACACCCTGAGTTTCAATTAGCTCCTGAGCATGCTGAATATTAATAACTGCACTTAAAATTGAAATAGCCTGGAACAGTTCTTTATCAGGATTGGTATTTCTTGCAATTTCACCCTGAATTCTACCTCTTGCCTTTAATATATCAACTTTACCAACAGAGACTGTTCTGATGATACCCATATTTTTTAAAGCCTTGAGCCTCATTTTTAGAGATTTATCAACATAATCCTTAATTTTTTCAAGCTCGCTACTCATTTTTACTCTAACCCACTCAATATCCACCGGATTAAAATAAGGTTTCACATCAGCATCATCTTCTGTTTTAACAACAATATTCTGAATATATAAGTTCTCACAAACCTCTTTGATTTTAAATTTATCAGAACCCGGAGAAGCAGTTAGAGCTAAAACTAAATTAAAGTTGGATTCCTGAACATAACGAGATGCCAAATACACATATGAATAAGATCCAACCCCATGGTGACATTCATCAAAAACAATTAAAGAAACCCCACTTAAATCATAACGACCGTTTAATAAATCAGATTCAACAGTCTGAGGTGTTGCACAGACTATTCTAGATTCTTCCCATCTTTTAACCCTTTCTTCAGGTTTAATTGCACCAGTTATTGAAGTACATGGAAGAGTAATAAACTCTTTAAAACTAGCTTCATGTTGTATAGCCAAAGGTTTAGACGGAGCTAAAACCAATACTTTGGAATTTTTAACCTTTTGTAACCTGTCAGCTGCAACTAAAATAGCTACAATTGTTTTACCTAATGCAGTAGGTGCAACAACCATAGTGTTTCCTTTTTTTAAAACATCCCCAGCAAGAACTTGCTGATACAATCTTGATTCAATCGCATTTTTCTTCAAAAGAGGATGAGAAATATAACTAGCCATAATTAAACCCATAATCTAATAATTGTAAAAGAATTTATACCTAACCCTTAATTATTATCATATTACTTTTTGATATTTATAAAATGTTTAGTGAGAGCATTTGAAAAGTAATACTCAAAAAAAGAGAAAATTATAATTCAAAAACAACGTTTTTGAATTTGGTAGCAGCTTCACCAATAGCTATTACCATTTCACAATCCAAGTTTAAAGCTTTTCTTAAACCCTCTTTAACCTCTTCTTCAGAAGCTCCAAGAGTTCCAACTTTTTTAAAGTCATCAACATGGTTTAAAAATACTCTGCTATTCAATTCAGGAGTTTCCTTCAATTTTTCCATAGCTATTTTTTGTGATGCAACAGATGCAGGAACAATGAATTTTGAGAATTTTAAAACACTATCGAATATTGCACTATCTCCAACATATCCTGATTCGGATGAAACTGTAATTACAGTTGTGAAATCACCAAATAACTTTTTGAATTCTTTTAATACGGTTTCAACACCTGCAGGATTGTGAGCATAGTCAACATAAATATCTTTACCTTCAACATTTGCAATCTCTTCCATTCTTCCACTTACACCAGAAAAACTAGCAATAGTAGGTAAGATTTTATCATACGGTAAATCCAAGAATTTATGAGCTGCAATAATAACTCCAGTTAAATTGTATACATTGTGAAGTCCATCAATACCCATTTTAACTGTTAATTTTTCATCAGGAGTATGCAAATCAAATGTTCTATTTTTTAAATCAATATTTGTTGCAATATAATCAACTTGAGGAGTTGTAAGACCGCATTTACAGAAGTAGTATCCACAACCAGAGATTATTTCCTTAACTGCAATTTCATTACCACAGACACATTCCTTCATTCCAACAGATTCAGGAAGTTCATCAACACCAAATGTAATTACATCTCCTTTGAAATCCATGTCTCTTAATAATCCCATAATTGTTGGGTCTTGTCCATTAACAATTAATTGACCATTTCCTATTTCAGATATGAATTCTGCTTTGACTCTTGCATAATCCATGAAACTTCCAAGGTCATTTAAATGATCAGGAGTAATATTTGTAATCAACCCACCAGACATTCCAGTATTTCTAACAATTCTGCCAATAGTACCTTCAATACCGAAGGTTCCAACTTCAAGAATACCTACCTCCCCATCCAATCTTGATTGAAGGATTGGAATGAATTCCGCATTACCTTGCATACCTTCCAAATCATGCTCACATGGTTTGATTCCATTGTCATAAGCGATTTTTTTAAGTAAAGTAGTGGTAGTTGTTTTACCATTTGTACCTGTTATTCCGAATACTGGCTTTTCAGGTTGAATTTTTTCAATTACATCATATAATTCGAAAATAGGCTTATCACCTATTTGTTTAAACAAATTAGAATCTTTAGATAGACTTGCTGGAGGAACTATATAATCTGCTTTTTCAAAAAACTCTTCTGGAGTCTCTCCATAAAATACTTCAATATCATAACCTTCTAATGCTTTAGCAAACCGACAATCTTCCTTTGAAGATAAATCTGTTCCAATAACATTAAATCCTCTTTGTTTTAGGATTCTTGCTATTAAATTTCCGTTTGCTCCACAAACACCAATAACTCCGAAGGTTTTATCTTTATTCATATTTTTTACTTCCTATCTCAAGTCCTTTAGTAATTTTTTCAACAGTAGTTAATCTATCATATGCTATAAGCGGCCCCATATGTAAAATAATATCTCCAGGTTCGGAGTATTTGAAAGTCAATTCAGCCGCTTTTTCTATTGTTTCAACAGCCACTTTTTCAATTTTAGGATTTGTTATAGCATCCAAGATTTCATGTGCAGCTTCCATTTCAACACATTGTGTAACTTCATTGAATCCACTAGCTATAACCACTTTAAGATCATAGCCACTTACAAGTTCACCAACTTCCGCCTTATCCCTTACGGATAACGTATCAAAATGATCCAAGAACAATACGACACTTTCATCTTTAAAGTAATCCAATGTTATTTTCATTCCATCATATAAGAATGCAGAATCAAGGATAACTTTTCTTCCATTATAATCACCTACATCTTCCATATGTGCAGGCAATCCTTTAAATACAGTTAAAGCATCAATAATATCTTTTTCACTAACACCATAAGTTAATGCAACAGCAGATGCCGCAACAGAGTTTTCAAAGAAATAACTCATCATATTGAATGGTGTTGTAAATTCATTATCTTCATATGAAATGGTTAATGATTTGTCTCCCACAGTACCTTTAAAGTCAACATCTTCATCCAATGCATAGAATAACGCATCATCACGAACTGATTCAATTATATCACGGCATGAATTGTTTGATACAAAAGTTTCACTCATAGCCTGCAATACAAGTTTACGTTGTTGATATTTCTCAAGGGATCCTCCAAATTCAGATAAATGGTCTTCTGCAATATTAGTTAAGAGACCTATCTTAATATCCAGTTTATTTAAAAGTCCAATAGTACCATGAGGAAGCTCAAAAATAGCTATATCACACTCATTGACTTTTCCTTTAACGATTCCATCAATGATTGCTTCTGAAACCAAGTTATTTACAAGAGAAGAACATGACCAAACCTTATATCCTGCCTGTTTGAACAAGCTAGTTGTAATAAAAGTAGTAGTGGTCTTTCCCATGGTTCCAGTAATTCCAATAATATCAACAGGAATTAAATCATTTACCATTTTAGAGAATTCTTCATTAGTTAAAATTTTTAAGTCAGACTCCGCAATTTTTTGAGCAATTGGAGCGGTTTTCGGTAAAGTAGGTGGCATATAAACAGCATCAAACCCATCAACTGAAGGGTCTTTATTCGCCATGTCTAAAGTTACTCCTTCTTTTCCCATTTCGATTAAGCTTCTTTGAAACTCTATTTTAAATTCAGAAATGTCTTTTAAATCTGTTACAACAACACTATGACCTAAATGGTTTAATAATCTTGCAACAGGCCTACTAGCATTTCCAGCACCAACAACTAAATAATTCATAAAAAAGTCTTCCTTATAATTTCTATTAGTATAATATTTGAATCTTATTAATATTAAGATTTTTTAAAAAAAGTAAAAATTAGAAAATTTATTCAAACTGAATTAAATTTTCCACATCATTATAGACAACGTCAAGTCCACCCATAGATGGAACATAGTTTGCTGCTTTTGCTGAGTTTACACCTATTACTTCAAAGCCCATATCTTCAATAGGAGCTACAACCATACAGGTATCACATACAACGTTTCCACCTGCTTGTTCTATAATTTTGGTATAACCCATTCTATCAGCGGTTGCCTTTACACTTACGGATGTACAAATCCATAATTTGTTTTTAATAGTTTTTCCTTGGACAATATCTGCTACTTGTTTAATTTCATCAAGTGATGCATGAGGACATCCAAGACAAATTAAATCTGGTTCCTTATCAGTAGTTGATAACTTTTGGCGAGTTTCATTTATTTGATCTCTAGAAACGAACATGATGTCTTCAACATCATCTTTTCCAGCATTTTTATGTTCTGGAGTTACGCCTTCCACATGATAAAGTGCAACGGAACCTGAAGAAGCAAGTGCTGCTCCCAAAGTTTTCAAGTCATTATTGTCTGGAGTGTTTTTTAAATTAAAGTAAGGAACACCTCCACCGACAAATTTACCGACTATGTAACCTAATGCACCAACATCAGCACCACTGATTTCACAATCAACATTAACAATTAAATTAGCTTTCCTATTTTGTTCCAAGTGGAATCCGTATAACGGAGTTTTACCAACAATAGCTGCTGCTAATGCTGCTGGTCCACCTTCACGATTGGTTCTAGCACCAATAACAGAGTTAACAAATGCTACAGCAGATGATTCAGACCAAGACACATGGTCTCCAAACCTTGGAACATTACCAACCAGATATGGTGTACAAGTACATGTTTTGTAAATCCCAAGATTTGCATAAGCATCTACAATTTGATTTTGCTTAATTGCAAATTCTTCAGGAAAACCTAACTCTTTCCAATTATCCAAATCAGTTCCAGGTGGGTTTAAAGAAGCATTAATAGTAGCTTTACCTGATCCATCACGAGCTAAATCTTCAAGATATTCTAAACCAGCATCCCCAATAGTTTTATATGAAACACCAGATACTTGTGCAGAAGTAATGTCAACCAATTTAGAAGCACCATAGATATCTCCTAAAGCAACTAAGATATCCATACTTTTTCTAATAGTTTCTCCGAACTCCCCATCACACATTTGTTCTTCTTTTTTTGTTAAAAACATATTAATCATTAGTTAATTGATATTCAACCATTTCATCAACTAAGTGTAGGAAATTGTCTTTAAATTCATAAGGTATCATAGCACCTGCTGCGATGTCATGACCTCCTCCCGTACCACCAAAGTTGTTTGAAGAGTCTTGTAATGCTTTACCTAAGTTAACTCCTTTTGCAACCATATCACGAGTGGTTCTACCAGAGATTTTAATGTCCTTATGAAGTCTAGAAAGACCAATTACCGGTTTTGAATCATCTAATAATTCAACTGATAAACCAATACTTGCAATAGTACCCATTACAGATTTCAATACTTTATCTTCAGAATATAAATATTGAATACTGTTAAGTTGTTCAGCACCCTGTTTTTTAATCCATTCAAGGCCTTTAACTATTTGGTCACGGTATTGGCGTTGTAATTTCAAAGCAGCATCAAGCGCTTGATCACGTTCACCAAGTGCAATACTTAAACCGAGACCCTGTTTTTTGTTTTTACCGCATGCATCAAGAATATATGAATATTCTTCCAAGTCACGCAATAACGGCACTTCTTTTGGAACTGTATAACAATCTCCAAAAATATCTGGATTAATAGACATAAGAGCGTCTTTTAACAAATCTTTCTCTTCATCTTCCAAATCAGTGAATTTGATTCCATAAGATAAATTCATACGTTCTAAAAATTCACGAGCACCATCAACATCCCCACTTATTTTAGGAAGAGGCGGTGAAAAAGTATAAGCTAAAGATTTAAAAATCGGTTCAGATGCTTTGGAAACAATTTTCAATCCTTCATGAATTTCCAAAGTTCCACTTTCAAGAGCATCATTAACAATAAGTTTATTTACACCAGTAAATCCATCTTGTCCTTGCATATCACCAAATGCACCAACTAAAGCAAAATAAGCCAAATGTTTTTTGTCAAGTTCACGAATGGTTAAATAACTTGAACCTGCACCACATAAATCCTTACTTCCATCTATTCCGAATAAATGAGGATTTAAGTGAACAACATTACTTTCTGATTCAATGTCATTTACTTGGTGGTGGTCTGCAACAATAACATCATGTTTGTATGTATTGAATTCTTTAATAAATGGACTTCCCATGTCTGAAAATATGAATAAATCATATTTTTCATGCCTTAACTGATTTACAATATCCTCTTTAAGACGAGGAATAATTGTAGTGTGGAATTGAACATCCTCTTCAGCAAGAGCATTCGCTAATACTGCTGCAGAGGATATTCCATCAGCATCGTTATGAGAAATAATTCTTATAACGCTGTCCTTTTCGATGTGCTCCTTAAGCACATCAGTTGCTTCACTAGCCCTATTTAACAAGGAGTGCTGCTTCTTTTGGATTATATCTCCATCCTTCAGGTAATGCACCTTCACTTACGTAGTAAGATGCTAATCTTCTAATTCTAGATTCGATGATAGTTAAACCTCTTTTAGAGTGTAAATCTTTAGGATTTTCAGCTAAGTGGTCTCTGATGTTAACAGCCCTTCTGATTAAATTTAATAAGTCTTCTGGGTATTTTCCAGATTGATCGTTTCTTTTTAAGATTTGGGTGATTCTTTCACCAGTAACATCTTTTACAGATGGAATTCCGTATTGGTCTCTTAATACAATACCGATTTCAGAAGTACTTTTACCTTCTTTGTTAAATTTTAAAATCATTTCTTCAATTTCTTCATCACTATAAGTTACCCATTCTGGTCTTGCCATAATATTACCTCTTAATATTTTTAAATAAGCCCAATAAGTATAAGTTTAAAATTTTTAGAAAATCAAAGCTATTCTTGACTAGAATACCATTTAATAAATTGTTCTAAAGAATTTTTTCTATGTGAAAATTGGTTTTTTTCATCAGTTGTGAGTTCACCAAATGTCTTACCAAGACTTGGAACATAAAAAATTGGATCAAAAGCGAATCCTAAATCTCCTTTTTCTTCAACTGCGATTTCTCCTGACACCTTGCCTAAAAAGATCTTGGGCTCAGAATTGGGGGCACAGTACCCAATAACTGACCTGAATTCGGCATAACGGTCATCAGTATCTGCTAATAACTTTAAAATTCCTTGATTTCCCAAAGTATCTTGAACATAATGTGAATATGTTCCAGGGAATCCTTTTAAAGCTTTAATGAATAAACCAGCATCTTCAACAATCACAGGTTTATCAAGTTTACGACAAGCATATTTTGCGCCTGATATAGCTACTTCCTCAAGAGTTCCTTGAGGTTCTTCATAACCTAAATCAATATGCTCTAAGTTAATGTCATAATCTTTGAAAATATTCTCTGCTTCTTTAACTTTATGTTCATTCCCAGTTATAAATGTTATCATAGTTTTAAATATGATTTAATTTTTTTATATAGTTAATCCTAAAAATTAGTGAGTATATCTTCCACGTGATTCAATGTCAGATATTTTATTAACTATATTTTTATTATTATATCCTTCCAATACACGGTCAAAATATCTTAATGCCAAATTATAATCAATACTTTGAAGAGATTTCTTTAATACAAGCAAATCAACTGCTTTATCCTCATCCATATTAGAATATCTTCCAAGCCCGAAATCTATGAAAACCAATTTGTCATCCTGAAGCATCATATTTGATGATGTGATATCTCCATGGATAATATCTGCTGAATGAAGTTTTGAAATTTCTTCACCGATTCTGAATGACAGATCCTCATCAATGACCTCCTTAACCATGCTTCCTTCAATCTCTTCCATTAAAATTGATTTTTCATCTAAATTAATATCATACAATACAGGAGTTTTAACACCAGCACGTTTTGCATCGGATAAAAGCTTTGCCTCTTCTTTGGTTCTTGCTTTTCTAATTTTATTGTCTATTTCAGGAATTCTGTATCCTTTAGGAACCCTATCTTTTAATACGGCTTTCTGACCTAAATAATTACTTTTAACAATATTGGATTCAGCACCTTTAGCTATCAAGTCATCACTTAACTTCAAATATGTTTTAGTATTGTCAATCCAAGGAATGTCCACTTCATCTGTTCTGAATTTCTGGATGATGCTTGTTTGGGACAAGTCCATAGGTCCAAATTCATTACACATCAAAAGACCTAACCATGCAATCATTACACCATTATCACCACAAAGCTTCATCTTAGGCATGTAAAATGTAGCCCCATGCTCTTCAGCCATTGTATTAAGCATCTCTCTAAGTCTTGAATTAGCTGCAACACCACCACACAACATAACTTCATCCTTCTGAGTATGTGAAAGTGCACGTTCTGTTACTTCAACAAGCATTGAAAAAGCTGTTTCCTGAAGTGAAAAACATATATCCTCCATAGGAGTTCCTTTTTTAGCTTCCCTTAATGCTGCAGATAATAATCCTGAAAATGAAAAGTCCATTCCTTTTACAACATATGGCAAATCAATATATGAACCCTGTTTAGCTAACTTTTCCACAACAGGACCACCAGGATGTCCAAGACCGGTTTCACGACCAAAATGGTCAAGGCAGTTACCGATAGCAATATCTAAAGTTTCACCAAAAATCCTATATCTTCCACTTTCATATGCAATTACCTGACTGTTTCCACCACTCACATAAAGAGAAACTGGATTTACAGCACCAGTATCAAGTTTTCCAACTTCAACATGACCAATACAATGATTAACACCAATTATAGGTTTTTTAAGTGACAACGCAAGACTACGGGCAGAAGTTGCAACAATTCTCAAACCCGGACCTAACCCTGGACCTTGTGAAAATGATATCAAATCAATATCGTCATAAGAAAGCCCAGACTCTTCAAGAGCCTGTGGAATTAATTTAGGAATCCATTCTGCATGATGTTCTGCAGCCATTCTTGGATGGATACCACCTTCTTCAGGGAATAATTGATTCCCAGCCATAGCTAAGATATTACCATCACTATCAACAATACCGACACCGGTTTTTTCTGCAGTTCCTTCAATTCCTAAACATATCAAAATAATCAACTGAAAAATTTAATTAATTACTATATTACTCTTTAAAAATATATAAAAATATTTTTTAATTTAAAAAACATAATAAAAAATATGGGATTTTATAGCGCTAATACTCCAGAACAGAAAAGAGTTAAAAAATTAACCGGAGATATTAACATCAGTGATATGTTTAAAAACGAGTGTGAAACCCGTGGAATTCCACTTTATAATGCTTATAACATTCAAAAAAGATTATTGCACGAGGTAGAACAAGAACAACTTCATGGTGTTAAAGAAGTAGATGACAGATTAATGGAATTACTTGACGAGAGAGGAAAAAACAAGGTAACCCACAGATATGTTGATTACATATCAAATGAGGATAGTGCATCCAGAGGAGTTATACCCCCAAAAGCATCAGAAAAGACTTCACTCCCTCCAAGAGATCAAATTAAAATTCCACCAAGAGCAAGAGATGGAAAACAATTCTTAAATGATGATGAATTGCCAGAAATGGAAATGTTAAAGAAAATCATGCTCCAAAACAAGAAAATCATTAATCAAAATAAATTAATTTTAGAACAGTTGAAAAAATTAGGTGAAAAAGATGATTGATGGAATAACAACTTATGGATCAACTGAATTAATAGAAAAATTACAGGAAGCTGATGAATCAGTATTTTTACTTACAATCGGAACAACTGATACCTCCTTGATTCCAAACATTTCAGGAGCAGGAGCAACACCCGAATTAACAATATTCACTCCTGCTGCAGATGCGGAATTTTTAATTTTAGGAGAAGTTCGTTGTACAGAAACAGCAGCAGAAACAGTTGTTGATGGTGCAGCAGCTCCAACTCCCGCAAGACTTACAAAAGCAGCACTTCAACTTTCAAATATCCCATTTACTATTATTGATGCGGGTTCCAAAGTCAAACCTGATGTAAAATACCATAGCCTTGGGCAAGATTATGGAAGAGACATAAGAACTGGAAAAGGTATTTTAAATCCTTTAGAAATTATTGAAAATGGTAAAGAGTTAGGTGCAGAATTATCCAACAGACATGATATGCTCATTATTGGTGAAAGTATTGCTGCAGGAACAACAACAGCACTTGGAGTCTTAAAGGCTTTAGGTTATGAAGCTAATGAAAAAGTTAGTGGAAGTATGCCTTTTAACCCTCATGACTTAAAATCAAAAACTGTTGATGAAGGATTGAAAAATGCTGGAATAACTCCTGGTGAAGCTGATGCAGTGCAGGCTATTGCAGCGGTAGGAGATCCAACAATTGCAGGAATTGCAGGAATCGTATTAGGTTCAAATATCCCAATCATTTTAGCTGGTGGAACACAGATGGCAGCAACTTGCGCTGTGATAAAATCAATCCAGCCAAACTTTGATTTCTCAAGAATTAACTTAGCTACTACAGTATTCGTTGCAGGGGATGAAACTGCAGATTTATTTGGAATTTTAGAACAAATCGATGACAACATTACTGTCAATGTAGTGGATCCTAGATTTGAAGATTCAAATCATGAAGGATTAAAAAATTATTTAACAGGATTTGTTAAAGAAGGAGCAGGAGCTGGAGGAATGATGTTTACAGCACTTGTTTTAGGAAGTTCTGTTGAAGAATTAAGAGAAAAAATAGAAAAAGTATGTAGAGATTAAATAATCTCTATTTTTTTAATTTTAAAATATATGAGCAATTGAGCCCATAAACACTATAATACCCATCAACCAACAATAATAAGCAAAAATATCTAAGCTTCTATTTTTAATTAAATCTAACATCCATTTAATAGCAAGATATCCTGCAATTATGGATACAATGAAACCTATGAAAATAGGTAAAAAATTAACATCCATTGCAGAACCAATGTCTTTTAATTTAAAAACAAATGCTCCAAATATTGCTGGGACAGATAAGATAAAACTGAATTTAGCAGCAAATTCTTTATCAAGACCCATTACCAAACCTGCAGCAATGGTAGTTCCAGAACGTGAAAGCCCAGGCATTATTGCACATGCTTGACCTAATCCCATTACTAAAGCTTCAACCTTAGAAATATTATCCATATTAATTTTACCACTATTCATCCTTTGAGACAAGTAGAGAATAGTACCGGTTACAAATAAGAAAAATGCCGGAACGTAAAGTGCACCTGCAAATAATGACTCTACAGCATCATCGAATAATACTCCAACGATTCCAACAGGAATAGTAGCTAAAATAACATACCATGCAAGTCTTTTATAAGGGTCATCGTATAAACCTTGTTTGAATCTTCCTTGCAATAAATCACCAATACTTAACCACCATGATCTAAGCATTTTGATTATATCCCAACGGAAGAACCAAAGAACAGCAATTAATGTACCTAAATGAAGTAAAATATCAAAAGTAAGAGAGCTTTCAGTCCCAACTAACTTTTGAGCGAACACTAAATGTGCTGAGCTACTAACTGGTAAAAATTCAGTTAATCCCTGAACAATACCAATGATTATAGCCTGTAAAATATCCATAAACTACACCGCTTAGATGTAAGATAACCAGCCGTATTTATCTTCTACTTTAGCTTCTACAATATCGAAGAAAGCTGATTGGATTTTTTCGGAAATTGGTCCTCTTTTACCGATACCAATGGTTCTGTGATCGATTGAACGAATTGGAGTTACTTCAGCAGCAGTTCCAGTAAAGAATACTTCATCTGCAACATATAATCTTTCTCTTGAAATAACTTCTTCAACAACTTCATAACCTAAATCACGTGCAACAGTCATGATAGAATCTCTGGTAATACCTTTAAGGTTAGATGATGCCATTGATGGAGTGTGTAATGTTTCACCTTCAACGAGGAAAATGTTTTCTCCACTACCTTCAGAAACATGCCCTTCATAATCAAGCATGATAGCTTCATCATATCCATTGTCAATAGCTTCAAGTTTTGCTAATTGAGAGTTCATGTAGTTTGCACCACATTTTGCAAGTGCAGGGAAAGTATCAGGTGCTGGTTTTCTCCAAGAGGATACTCCAATATCTACACCGTTTGCCATACCTTCTTCACCAAGGTAAGATCCCCATTCCCAAGCAGCAATAACCACATTAACAGGACAGTTTGAAGGGTCTACACCTAATTGTCCGTATCCTTTAAATGCAATAGGACGGATGTAACATCCATTTAAATCATTTACACGAACTGTTTCTAAAATTGCTTCTTCAATTTCTTCTTGTGTGTATGGAATTTCCATTTTATAGATTTTTGCGGAATCGAATAAACGTTGTACATGCTCTTTTAAACGGAATACAGCAACACCATTTTCGTTTTTGTATGCACGAATTCCTTCAAAAACACTTGTACCATAGTGGACTACGTGAGAAAGTACATGAATTTTTGCGTCTTTCCAGTCAACCATTTCACCGTCTACCCAAATTTTACTAGCCGTATCATCCCATGCCATTTTATCACTTCTATAATATTTTTATATATACAATTATGTTTTTATCATATATTAAAATTTACATTGTTCAATTTTCTATTTAATTTTGCAAAAAACAAAAAGTATATATAGTAGTAAATCAATAATATTGTATGTTGAATGGTTCCGTGGTCTAGTGGTATGATACCTCCCTTACAAGGAGGGGATCACGAGTTCGAATCTCGTCGGAACCACTACTCTAATTTTTAAAATTTTTTTACTTTTAGTTGATACTTTCGTTTATTTTTTAAAGTAAATTTTAACTCAAAAATCCAATGTCTTAAAATTCTTTTTCTTAAAAAAATTTCAAAATAATAGTCAATTGCATATTTTTTTATCCTGTAAATTAAAAATTGAACAATATTTTATAAAATTACCATTATAATGATTATTAACAACAAATAATAAAATTTAAATAGTTTTCTAACCAAAAGTAGTAGTATCGAAAAAGGAGACTAAATTATGGTAGTTAAAATTGCTATTATTAAAAGTGGTAATATTGGTACTTCACCAGTAATTGACCTATTGTTAGATGAAAGAGCAGACAGACCAAACATCGATGTAAGAACTTTTGGATCTGGAGCAAAAATGGGACCTGAACAAGTAGAAGACGTCGTACCTAAAATAGACGCATTCGAACCAGATTTCGCAATTTTCATCAGCCCAAACCCAGGAGCACCTGGACCTGCTAAAGCAAGAGAATTATTATCTGAAAAAGATATTCCTGCAATTATTGTTGGTGACGCACCTGGTAAAGGTAAAAAAGACGAAATGGATGAACAAGGATTAGGTTACATCATCGTTATGTCTGACCCAATGATTGGTGCAAAAAGAGAATGGTTAGACCCAACTGAAATGGCTATCTTCAACTCCGACATCTTAAAAGTATTAGCTGAAACCGGAGCATTAAGATTAGTTCAAAAAACTATTGACGCTGTTATCGCTCAAGCTGACGCTGGAGAAGAAATTGAATTACCTAAACTCATAATTACTGCTGAAAAAGCTGCTGAAGCTGCTGGATTCGCAAACCCATACGCAAAAGCAAAAGCTATTGCTGCTTACGAAATGGCTGGATCCGTTGCAAACTTAGACATGAAAGGTTGTTTCATGACCAAAGGTTTCGAAAACTTCATCCCATTAGTAGCTGCTGCTCACGAAATTGCTGCATGTGCTGCTAAATTAGCTCAAGAAGCAAGAGAAATCGAAAAAGCAAATGATACTGTTTTAAGAACCCCTCACATGAAAGAAGGAAACCTCGGTTCTAAAACTGACTTAATCTCAAAACCAGAATAAGTAGTTTCTACTACTTTTCTTTTATTTTTTTTTAAACTATTATCCAACTAATTTTAAACTATAGCTGATTTTAAAGAGTAATTACAGTATAGTCTATTTATTAAACTAATTTTTGTAAAATAAGAAAAAAAGATAGCTAAGTTAATTAGCTATAATACGCCTTTTGTAGACGGAATTTGATCGTGTTCGATTTTAATTGCTTCTTTAATAGATTTTGCAAATGCCTTAAAGATAGCTTCAGCTTTATGGTGATCATTTACACCTTCAACTGTACCATAAATATTTAATTTAGCAGAACTTGCAAATGATTCAAAGAAATGAATGACAATATCTGAGGTCATGTCCCCAATTTTTTCATTTTTAAATTTCAAATCCATATTACAGTAGCTACGTCCACTAATATCTATTGCAACTGTTGCTACTGATTCATCCATAGGAACAATAGCATGAGCCATTCTTTTAATTCCTTTCTTATCACCAATAGCATTACTAAATGCTTCTCCAAGTAATATTCCAACATCTTCGATTGTATGATGGTCATCAATTTCAATATCCCCACTAGCCTGAACATCCAAATCAATCATACTATGCTTTGAAAAAGATTCCAACATATGATTGAAAAAGTTTACACCAGTTGAAATATCATATTTACCAGTACCATCAAGATCCATTTTAATAACAATATCAGTTTCAGATGTTTTTCTTGAAACATTTGTATTTCTAGTCATAATCTAACCTATAAAATAATTGAATTTAGCTTAAAGCATATCCATAGTTTAACCATTACGTACAATTTTAATGCATTGAGTAGGGCATTCCATAGCACATAATGTACAAACATGACAATATCTTAAATCTAATATATGTGCAACGTCCTTAACTTCCCAAATTTTAGCAGATTTAGGACAAATTTCAGCACATTTTCCACAAGCAATACATTTTTCTTCATCAACTAAAATTTGTAACATATTAATCTCCTCAGCAATTATTATAATTTCAATGTTGCAACAGACATTGCTTTAAATCCTACATAAACTTCAGTACCAATGTTAAGGTTTAATTCCTTCTCAGCAGAAACAGTAATATCTGAACATAAAACAGTTCCATCAACATCAACTTTGACACGAATTATTTCATTGTTAAGCCTCATTTCAATGATTTGACCTTTTAAGACATTACGAATACTTGAAGATTGAGGTTCCAACATTAAAAATATATTATCATAACTTATTAAAGCTAAAATCTTATCCCCAACAACATAATTCCTATTTAATGGTGCATTTATTTCAAACTGATTCATTTTGATAGTCATTACACCTTTTTCAGCATTGATATCAACAATATCCGCTTCAATCTCATTGACATCTTTGTGAAGTTCCATAATTGCATTAATTTTTTTACATTCCTTTAAGATAGAGTAACCATCATCTGTAAGAGATGTTCCTCCACCTCCACCTTTACCACCTTTAGTAGTACTAACAATTTTTACATCAAGTGCAGATTCCATTTTTTCAATGTAATTTAAAGCAGTCCTGTAAGAAACTTTAATTTCCTTAGCCGCATTTGTTAAAGAGCCAGTATCTAAAATGGACTGTAACAATTGGTATTTCTTATTATCCAATGAAAATAAATTACCATCTACATTAATTTTATACTCTACACCTGCTTTTACATCAGCCATTATAATCCCCCAAAAATTATAATATAATATTATATGTATCCAAATATTAAATAATTTTCGATTATTTATTATTAAAACCCAAATTATCCAATAAATATATAATAATTTTTAATAATATCCTATAATTTTGAAAACAGACATCATTCTTTCAAAATAATTAACAATGAATAAAAATAAATTATAATTTTAGAAATTAAGTACAATTATATACATGAAAATCGATACAAACTCACTTTTAGCACATATTATCTAAATTCAATTCTTTCTACAAAGTTTAACATTTTGTTGATAATTTTAGACAAAGGTCCAAACTTAGATGAAAATGCTCTTAAACTTGCAATATCATCTTTTTGGAAGAATTTAACTAATATTAAAGCGAAGAAGTATACAACAATACATAAAAATATTCCAGGGAACAAGAACAAAGTTGTTTTTGGAATAATGTATGCAACTGCACCCATAATCGCTGAAGCAATTAATATCTTAGCTATTGATCCAACAGGAGCTTTAGTTTTTGTTAATCTAAATACAAAGTATACACATGGAACCATCATTAAGAAACAAGCCACACTTGTAGCGAGTGCACCACCAGCAATTCCAAGAGTTGGAACCATAACCCAATTTAATATACCAGTAACAATTGCACCACCAACTAAAATATACATAGGAATTCTTGGATTTCCAATTCCCTGAACAATACTAGTTGAAATAGCAAATATTGAATAAAATGTCATTCCTAAAGATAAAATTGCCAATGCAGATGCTCCTGCAACATAAGCAGGATTTTTAAAGTATAGAACCCTTAAAGTAGGTGCTGCAAATAATGCAAGTCCAACACACATAGGAACTACAAACAATAATGAGAACTTATAAGCTTCGGAAACATATTTTTGAAGCATATCAATATCTTTTAACTTGAATGCCTCTGATGAAGCAGGCAAAATAGTAGTTGCAATAGATACGGAGATGATTAAAGGCAATCTTGCAATAGGATCTGCTGCTGCAAAGAATCCAATATCATCAAATGTTAAAAACTTACCCATTACAATTGTACAAATATTGTAAATGAGCATTTCAGCAATAGCTGTGATAATTACAGGGATAGAAAACTTAACTAATGTACCAGCCAATTTTAACTCATCACGCCTTGTGAAAACAAAATCATCACTAGCTTTTGGAATTAATTTGCCCATATGATATTTAAAAATATAAACTGCAGCCACAACAGAAAGAGAATATCCTAAAACAGTACCCCATAATGCTCCAACAGTAGATAAACCTATCAAAACAAATGCTGTTGCAAATAAAATCATACCAAGTTGCTCTACAGCACGAGTATAAACAATATACTCCATTTTATAGACTCCCTGGAATGCTCCTCTAAAAGCACCAACAATTACACTGAATGGAGTAATAAGTCCCACAATTTGAAGTGGAATTAATGCTTCAGGTTTTCCAAGATAACCATAAGCCAAATAAGGAGCAACAACAAATATCATCAATACTCCAAAGAATAAACCTAAAAATACCATTATCTTTAAGGCTGTATAGATGGTTTGGCGAGCCATATCCTTTTCATCAACAGCCTCATATTCAGCAACGTATTTAGCAATAGCAGGAGGAAGTCCACCAGCAGATAAAGTCTGGAAAATACCTTGGAATGGTAAAGTAATTCCTAAAATTCCGTATGCAGTAGGCCCAAGTAAAATAGCCATTAAAAAACGGTAAATATAACCTCCAATACGGAAAATTATGTTACCAATCAAAATTATTAAACTACCTCGTACTAACTTATTTGCCATAATATTACCTTAAAAATTAGCTATTATTAATATAACTTAATTTTAGTATTTAAATATACTTATTTAGAAAATTTTCAAATTCAATTAAAGTCCTGTCTAATGACTCCACTCCATAATTATCTTTTTTGATATCATCTAAAGAGTCATTTGACCAGAATGAAGCACCCAAATTTGATCCAAAAGGACCTCCACTAACCGGAATAATACCGTGTATCATGAAATATGTAATGTTTTTTAGATGTGCAAAGTCCTGGCCGCCTGTCCTGTCTCCTCCAACTGCAATACTCATTCCAATCTTTCCTCTTAAAATGTTATAGTCAACTGCTTCCAAAGCTCTGGTTCTATCCATTATAGTTGAAAGATTACTGCTGATACCCCCACTTTGAATTGGAGTAGCCAATATTATTCCATCAGCATTTAAGAGACCCTCATAAACTTCATCCATGTCATCTTCAATAATACATTTTTTATGCTCCAGACAGTAGTCGCAATGCATACAAGGCCTGATGTCTTTTGCTTGACAGGTAAACATTTCAGTATCAAAACCATCTTCATTTAACTTATCCAATGCTCTTGATAGAACATATTCAGTTGTATTATTTCTAGGGCTAGCACAAATTCCAAAGACTTTCATAAAAATAGTTTATAAACATTGATTAAAATAATTTCGTGAAAAAAAAGAAAAATAGAGAAAATTAATCTCTATTTAGTTGTTATTTTTACAGATTTTGTTAATGCATTAAAGTATTTGCTACCTGCATATTTAATAGTTGCAGTGAATTTTCCTTTTTTAGTTAATTTAGTTATTTTAAAAGTAGTTTTACCATAATTATCAGTTACTGCACTGTAGGTTTTGCCGTTTACTTTTATTGTAACTTTAACTTTTTTCATGACTTTACCAGCATTATCTTTTAAAGTAATAGAGTATTTTTTAGTTTTTGTTTTTACTTTAAATGTAACTGATTTAGCTGTCATTTTAGGAGTTGCTTTTTTAACTACAACAGTTGTTTTTGCAGTTGATTTAATGTGATTTGAATCACCATCAAATGAAATTTGTGCAGTGTAAGTTTTAGGAGCTAATGTAGATGAGATAGCATAACTAACCTGACCTTTATCATTAGTAGTTAAAACTTTTTTAGCACCATTTAATGTAACAGTTACTTTTGCATTTGCAATTGCATTTCCATTTGCATCTTTTAAATTATCCTTATCATTGAGATTTTTATAAAGAACCAATTGATTGAAAACATCATTGAAACTAGATTCTTCAATATAATTACTGAAATCTGTATATGAACTTCCTCTTTTTGTATTTTCGAAATATTCAATTAATTCAGCATCAGTATAGGAAGAAAAAATCTTATTATAATTTAAAGTATTATTTCTAACTAAATTAAGAGATGTTGAACCAGAATTTAAATTACCAGAAGGGAGTTCTAAAATTAAAAATAATTCCTTATTAGATACTTCAGGGTATTTAGTCAAAAGACTTGTTAAAACTGAATCAACATCAGTACTAATCCACTCACCAATAAAAGCATCAGATGATTCAAATAAAGAATGCAACTCTTCTTCATCCATATCCTTTACTTGATCTCCACTTCTTACAACTAAATCAAAACCGGATAAATTGTCATTATTGTAAATATCACCACTTGCAGAATCCAGAATATTAGTTCCAGGACTATCTGAAATGATAAATACTGTTTTATTTTTAGGATTATCATTGGATAAAACATGATTATCTTGGGCATTGATGTTTAGCAGTACGTCCATTCTGTACAGATTATCATTGGATAAAACATGATTATCTCCATTATCTCCCAGAGTTACATTATCAATATCTTGAGCAAAAGCAACTTGAGTAGATAAAAAAAGAATAGATAATACCATGACTATCAAAAATAATTTCTTATTACTAAACATTATTCAAACTCCCCATATTACATTATTATATTTAAACAATGTTTATAATAAATTTTTATATAATAGTATTACTAAAAGTATGAAAAAATAACAAAAAGTATTACTCAATGAAAAATGAGTTACAAAATATTTATTAAATTAAAAAACAAAACATTAATCATTGGGGATAATTTATGAAATTCGGAAAAGGTACTGTAAAAAAATATTCAAGAGAATATAATAGAACACTTAAAAATGGTGAAAAGAAAAAATACACCACTGAACAAATTCAAATCACTATTCCGAAAAACGAAGACATTTATAGTAACGAAGAAGAAGTTTTAATTATCCCAAACAACGAAATTGAAACTTTTAAGAGTATAGAAGAAGAAAATGAATTCTTAAAAGTGGCCAATTATCTTTATGTTGAGGAAGTGAAACGATTGAATGATAAAGTGGATGAAAACTTAAACTCTACTTCAGAATATGAAAAAGAAATCGAAGAGTTGAAAACTAAGGTTACTTCTTTAGAAGATATGGAAGATGAATACAATTCCATGAAAAAAGACAATATTGACCAACTCAAGGAAGAAAATGAAAGAATGAAAGATAAACATTCCAAATTAATTATTGAGAATGAAAACTTAAAAACCAAATTCGTCAATATTAAAACTGAAAATGAAAACTTGAAAACCAAATATTCAAGCATGAAAGAAGAAAACAAGAACCTTAAAATGAAATACTCCAACTTAAAAGATGAACATTCAAATATTAAAAATAGTTACAATCAAGTTTCAGACAAATACGATCAATTAAAACAAGAAAACCTCAACACAAAAACAAGCTATGCTGAAATTTATGAAATCAATGAAGGCTTAGAAAAAGAATATGACAATCTTATTTTAGAATATAATGACTTAGTTGATAAAGTAAACAACTTAGAAGAAGAATTATATAAAATTAGAACTATGAAAAACCACGATGAGTACATCGCCAATAAAGTTAAAGAATTTATTTTAAAAAGTGGAAATTAAAGAGTTTTATAATCATCTTGAAACTCTGGATTCCATCTCTTAAGGCTTGGAATAACCAATGCTGTAATACCAGTTGCTTGTGTTTCAGGCAACCTTGGATTTTTTTCCATCATTTCTAATGTTTTTCTTGTAATCATTTCTGCTAGAGTTATATCTGGTTCTGTATATTCACCATCTTGATAACAATCTTTGCAAAAATCAGGATTTAAACTACCATCCTTATTAGTTCCATAATCTTCTTTTACAATTGGTCTACCGCATGAATTGCAAAATCCCATAATAAAAACTCCATTAAAAAAAAAATAGTTGTAAATTAGAAAAATCTAATTTACTCTTTGTTCACATCAATATTTTCGTCTTCATCCATAGCAAGTCTCATGTTGTCTGGATCTGGTTCGAAATGTTCTAAGAAGTCTTGTGCAGCTCTTCTTACATCTCTAGAACCAATGATGTATCTACCAGCAATAATGATGTTAGCACCTTTTTCAATTGCTTCTTCAGCATTGTTAGGTCTAATACCACCAGCAACAGCAATGAGTCCTTTTTCACCTAAGACTGCTTTGATATCTTTAATGTTACCCCATTCAGTCATGTCACCAGTGTCTCCACCGTGTTCTGTAATGTAGGATTCCATATCAACATTTCTGTGTAATAAAACAATATCTGGTTTTAAGTCATCAGGAAGTTGAGCTAATTTTTCTTCGAAACCAGCAACATTCATCATATCTAAGATAGAGTAAATACCTTGTTTTTGGGTTTCGTGAATAGCTTTAGCAATAGATTCAATAGTACCGAGACCGGAAATAGCAACTGCATCAGCAGTTTCGTCTGCTGCCATTTTAACTTCTACACGACCAACGTCTAAAGTTTTTAAGTCAGCAATAATGAATGCATCAGGACGTAAAGCTCTGATTTTACCAATAATTCCAACACCGAATTTTTTAACGAGTGGAGTACCAGCTTCGAGTAAGATTCTGTCGTTGTCAGGTAAATCTTTAATGATTCTTTCCATAGCAGCTTCATTATCTAAGTCAAGTGCAACTTGTAAGTATGGTGGTGACCAAAGTTTTTTGACTTTGAATCCCATAATTGGGTGAGTTCCACGATCTTTTTCTGCTAAAACTTTTTCGATAGATGGGTAATCTGCCATAGCTCTTCTGATTGCTAATTTGGTTGCTCCGTAGTTGTATTGGTAAATTTTTCTGTAATCTTTAGCAGATGGATCAATGAATACACTTACGTTAATTACGATATCTTCTACAATTTCTTTTGGAATGTATCCATCTTCTACTGCATCAGCTACTGCTCTTGCAACAGCAGTTTGTGCAGGTCCAAAAATTTTACTAGCATCATCTAAATCACCAACAGTTACTTTAGGAATAATTAAAGTAGCTGGTTTGGTCATTAAATTAGGTCTAATTACGCTTGTTAAAGGAGTATGTCCTACAGATAAGTTTGATAAACCATTAGCGAAAGCTTGACCAACAGGGCCAAATTTGTCACCAATTAATAAATCAATGTGTGCTAATTCAGGGCCATCTCCAATGAGAGCTTCTCCTATTTTATACATTGGGTCCATTAAATTTCCTCCATATAATAGTATTAGTTTATTTATAAATATAATTAATTATTTATTGGAAGTTAATCCTTCTTGAGATATCTTTAGGTAAAGGTAATCTTCTGAAAGGTTTTCCTTCACATTTTTCGTTAACTTCAGCAATTAATTCATCAACAGTCATGTCGACTTTTTCACCAGTTTCACGTACGGTTACTTGGAATTTACCGGATTCAACTTCTTTATCTCCAACGACGAAAATGTATGGGATCCATTCTTTGGATGCATTTCTGATTTTTTTACCTACACTTTCATCCCTATCATCAATATCTACACGAATGTTTGAAGCTTTGATTTTTTCATATAATTCTTCTGCAAATTCTTTGTGAGATTCACCGACAGTTAAAATTCTAGCTTGGATTGGACTTAACCAAGTAGGTAACATTGGAGATTTCTCATTTAATTCAATTGCAGTTTTTTCAAGCATTGCACATAAAACTCTTTCAATACTTCCGGTTGGAGAACAATGTAAGATAGTTGGATTATGTTGCTCGCCGTCTTCACCTAAGTAAGAAATACCGAATCTTTTACCACTTTCAACATCAATTTGAACAGTTGGGTTTTCAATTGGACGACCTAACGCATCAATGTTAGCTAAGTCGATTTTACATACCCAATAGTGGTGTCTTTCAGGTAAAACTTCAAGTAAAATAGGTTTACCGAATTTTTCAGCAATTTCATACATCCATTCTTCATGGTCATCAAAGAAGTCTTGGGTTGCTCTGAAAATTACTTCAAAGTCTAATTCTAAGTCTTTACCGGTTTGCATACACATGTCAGTTTGATTTGCAAATTCTTCGAGAGATGCTGGAACATCAGCACAGAAAGAGTGGAAATCAGGCATGGTGAATGCTCTTAATCTTTTAAGACCTACAACTTCTCCTTTTTTCTCGAAACGGAAACTGTAAGTGGATAATTCATAAACTTTAGCTGGTAAGTTTTTCCAAGTTAAGTATGAATCAGCCATTGTTCTGAATGCACCGAAACAGCATGCAAATCTGAGCATTAAGTTCTTTTTGGTGTCAGTTCTGTATTGTCTTTCACCAAATTTGTATGCATGTTGATATATTGCTTCATTATCTAAATCGTAGAAAATTGGAGTTTCAATTGGCATTGCTCCATTATCTACTGTGAGGTTGTAAACATAATCTGCAAGTAAATCTCTTATTAATCTACCTTTTGGATACCATCTGAGGTTTCCAACATCAGAAGCAGGTTCATAATCACAAATTTCTTTTTCTCTCATTAATTTAACGTGAGGAGGTTCTCCTTCATCGGATGCGCCTTGACCTAATTCATAATCAACGAGTTGTTTGAAAGCCTTATTGTTGAATTCAAAGTCTTCAATTTGAGTGATTTTGTTACCTTCAAGGATTTGCCATTTGGAAGGTTTTCTTTCTACTTTTGCTTCATCTGCATTATCTGCAGTGATAGTTCTTGAAAGTTCACTTAATGGGTGACCTTTACAGGAAATTTCAAATGCTTTATACCATCCGAAAGGTACTCTTTTTACATTAAAGTCTTCAGCAAGTAAAGCTTCCTCTGCATCTTTTAAGATTTGTACAGCAACTTTTGGAGAGCTTAATGAAGAAGATAAGTGAGCATAAGGATATAATACGATATTTTCAGCTTTAACTTGATCATTAGTTTTTTTAACTTCACTGACTAAATTTTTAACAATACCTTCTGGATTATTTTCATCATCTTTTTCAACAGCTGTAAATACTACTAAAGAGTCATCGAAGGAACCTTCTTTTTTAGCTTCTTCAATATCTTCAGCTACAGGTGTTTTATTTTTTACATTATAATTTAAATAATCAGAATGAATTAATAAAATTCTCATTTTACCACCATATATTATAATTTAAGTTTTAGTTTTAATATTATATAAAAATAGCTAATCTTAAATCATTGCAAAAAATCAGGTTTTGAAGATGGGACGCAAAATTAACTAATTTCTATTTTTAGAAAAATTTTGTTTGTTTCTTATTTTTTTAGTTATTTTTCATGTTTATTTCATTATAGATTCTTTTTAGGTTATGTCCGATTGCATATAGTTTGAATTCAGTATTTACTTGTTTTAATCCTGTTGTTGTGAATTCTGTTAAGTGCATGTTTTGTTTCATGTTTGTAAATGGCAATTCGGCTGTTTTTGATCTTAATTTGTAGATTTCTTGCGCTTCAGAAGTTTCCATTTTCCGTTGCATTCTTATTTTGGAGGGATTTCCATAATCGCTAATCGTTTTATATCGTTGACTTTTTACGCAATACTCTTGTACTGAACATGATTTACATTCTTTTGTCCAATAAGTAATTCTTGGCTTGTTTTTGTATTCATATTCTTTCACACAGTACAATGGTTGTCCTAATGGACAAATATACGTCTTGATTTCGTTATCGTAATTAAAATTATCTTTGGAAAATGGTTTTTCGGTTAAATTGTATTTCTTTTCTTTTCTTGAGAATTTTCGTGAAGATATGTAACCATCTAAACCTTCTTGTTCGAGATATTCAGTGTTGATGTCTGTGGAATATCCATTATCAGCACTTACTTGGAAATTAGACGGTATTTCGTTGTATATTTCGCTTAAATTTGATTTTACTTATTCTATTTCTGGAATAAGTTCATGATGATCGCTTGGATTATTGGTAATGTGTGATGCGATTATTATTCCTTTGTGTTCGTCTACTGCGATTTGTGCATTGTAATAAAATTCCCATCGCCCTTTTTTATTCTTCATAAACCTTGCATCAGGGTCATTTATGCTAATAACGTCTTTTTCAGATTCATTGAGTTTTTCTTCAAGTGTTTCGACCTTTTTGAGAATTTTTTCTGGATTTTCTTCTGCTTGTTTTAAGAGCTTTTTACTGGAAGCTCTTAATTTATCTTTGTTTCTATCATATTTAGAAGATTTATTAACTTTTTTAAAGACTTCTTTGAATTTTTCTTCATCAGTTAATGTTTCTGGAACAGAATTCCCGGATTCTTCACCTAATTCTTCATCTTCTTCTTCGTCTAGTTTAATGCTTTTTTCAAGATGTTGTTTCATTATTTTTAATTGCTGTTCGTTTGTCAATTTGTTAATTGATGTTTTTGCTTTTATTTTAGTCCCATCAACACTTACATGATGAATTTTAACTAATTCTTCTTCGGTTACAATTTTTATAGTCATTTTAAAAGCTTCATCAATCAGATCAGAATAATTACGCTTAAATCTCAAAATTGTACGATAACTAGGATGCTGCATGCCTGCTAAATACATATAACCAACATCCGTTTGAGTTCTTCGCTCAATCTCACGTGATGATAATCCTCCATCAAAAACACTCATCAAAACTAGCCTAAGCAATAATTCACGAGGATAAGCAAATCTCCAGCGTATCAGCAAACTCACGGTTTGCTTTGGAACAATCAATATGATCAGCCACATTTTTAATAAAATAACACGGATGGTCTTTTGGAATCAATTTCCTCAAGTCCATAGGCACCAACATGGTCTGATTAATAGTATCATCTCTTAAAACCATAAATAAAACAACCATAAAGATTTATATCTATAATAATAGATTGTACTTCATAGTATATAAAATTAAATGAAAAATAAGTAAAAAAATTAGTGAGTTCGTGTCCCACTCTCGTTTTGAAAAAAAGAAAAAGATAGAAGAGTTGTTCTCTTCTATTTAATTGTTATTTTTATAGATTTTGATGAACCTTTGTATGTGTTGTCACCTGCAAATTTAATTGATGCTGTGTACTTACCTTTTTTAGTTAAACCAATATTAAATTTAGCAATTCCATTTTTATCTGTTTTTGCTGTGTATGTTTTACCATTAACTTTTAAGGTAATTTTTTTACCAGCACTGAGGTATGTTTTACCGTCGTACGGGTTTTTACTGGTTGTTAGTTTTACACTTACAGTTTTTGTTTTTGCAGTTGATTTAAATGTTTTATCAGTTGCTTTAATTGTTGTTGCCTTCTTGGTGATAATCAACTTGGATGAAGCAATCGGTGCAGCATTATACATATCATCACCTTGGAAGCTTAATGCATAAGTGTATGTATTAGCAGCAACAAGGTTAATTTGCAATCCTGCTCTACCATATTCATCAGTAGTTACCTTATAAATCGGACCATTTACTGCAATTTGTACTGTTTTATTTACTAATGGGTTTCCATTAGCATCTTTCAATACTGCATAGAACAATGCTCCTCTTTCACCAGCACTCCAATCATTCGCAACACGAGTAAATGTGGCATCAACAACAATCACAGTATCTATTCTAGATACTGACATTGTTTTTAAATCGGAAACTGAAGCATAATTCTCATCACCGGAATATTTCGCTTCAACAACATGGTTTCCTGCACTTAAGTTAGACAATGAAACACTGGCATTGCCATCAACAACATCAACAGTGTCAACTTTTTTGCCATCAACAAAAATAACTACAGATCCGGTAGCATCTTTTGCTAATGTGATACTTGCAATACCTGTTTCACCTACTTTGATGTCGGCAACATTTAAAGTAATTGGTGTTACTTGTTTATCTTTTACAACAATAGTAATTGGACTGGATTCAGAAGGATTGAATTTACCATCACCACCATAATTAGCAACAATCGCATACTCGCCAACAGGTAAATTAAGACTTAATTTATTAGATTTAGAAAGGTCTAAAGCATAATAAATATCTCCAACCTTAATTAAGACCAAACCAGTGGCTCCCTCAGTAACATCAACATCAATAACAATATTCTGACCTGCGACATTTGGAGAAATAGCAACCTCACTAGCAAGTTTGGCAACTTTTAAAACAGCACTGTCATGTGCAGCTTTATAATTCGCATCTCCATCATAAACAACTACAATAGAATGCTCACCAGCAGCAAGACCAGAAACAGCATGACTTACCTTACCACCATCATCTAAATCAACAACAGATTCCACACCATCAACAATGATTTTAACTACACCAGAAGCACCAGGAATACTTACACTAACAGTAGCATCCTCACCAACTTTAACATCAGCAGCCTCAATTGTAATATGAGCAACCTGCTTATCAGCTACAACAACAGTAATCGGACTGGACACAGAAGAATCAAACTTGTCATCACCCATATATTTAGCAACAACACTGTACTCTCCAACAGGCAAACTAATACTAATCTCATCAGACTCAGAAAGATCTAGACTATAATAAGCACCAGCAACCTCAATCATAACAACACCAGTAGCACCGTCAGTAACACTAACCTTAATCACAGTATCCTGACCAACAACAACATTACCACCAGCAACACTAACCTCACTAGCAAATTTGGCAACTTTTAAAACAGCACTGTTATAAACTGCATTATGGGTTTCATCACCATCATATATTGCTATAATTGAATGTTCACCAGCAGCAATATTTGGAATAAGGTATTCTGCTTTTCCGGTTTCATCTAATGTTATAATAGTGCCAGCACCATCAACAATGATTTTAACTACACCAGAAGCACCCGGAATGCTTACTTTGACAGTAGCATCCTCACCAACTTTAACATTATCATCAACAGAGATAGATATGACATAATCCGGTTCCATCACTTTAAATATTACATTATCAAATACAGGAACATTATAATTATCATCACCATTGAAGAAAGCAAAAGCAGCATAAGTGTTAGAAGCCAAACCAGATACGTCAAATGAACCTATACCATTATTTACTTTTACTGTATATTGGACATTATTTAAAATTACAACAACATCACCATTCAATCCAAGGTCATTTACACCACGTAAAATTACATTTACAGTTACAGTTTCCCCTACTTTAAATTCATTTTTATTAACATATACTTTAAATTCAGTGATATGCGCTTTAGGAACTTCATAAATACCAATGCGTTTTACTAAATTATCCGCCACATAATCAGTGGAAATAACAATTTCACCAACATTTTCAATAATATATTCAGTTGTGTATACTCCATCATCAAATGTGATGTCCTCAATTGTTTTTCCGTTTACTGAGAATTTGAAATTGTAATCTTTTATTGCATTTCCATTATCATCAGTTAAAGTAGCTCTAAGTTCTACAACATCACCTAATTCTGCAGAAAGTGTTTTATTTTCTAAGAAGATAGCATTAATTGTTGTAGTGACAGTACCTTTATCATTAATTATTCCAATATTGGTTGATTGTATTTTGTTTTCTGCTAATGTTAATTCAGCATTGTTATAAATAGTTCCAATACCATTATTATCCTTGAAATTAGAATTGGATACACTTAATGATTTACCATCTGAATAA
>JALFJX010000012.1 GCA_022775905.1 Methanobrevibacter sp. | reverse complement strand
CTTTTTGTTAGTATATAAATTTATCTATTAATTACTTAAAGTTACTAAAAGGTAACTTCAGTAATATTCATCATCATCTTCTTCTTCAACAGGTGTACGGTCAATTTTCTTAATTTCATCAAATTTGGAATTAATCTTATCTATGCCTTCACCTTCGATTGCAGATATGAAAATGGACCTTTCTTCATCATCAATATACTCTTTAAGATATTCTGTATCTTCAATCAAATCCATTTTGTTGAATAAATAGTACACAGGAATGTCTGAAAAAATCTTTTCGATTTGTTTTAAAAGATTATATTGGTTATCTAAATGGAATCCACAAGTCTCTGATGCATCAAATATGAATAAAATTGCATCAGCCAAGTGTTCCAATGCAACAATCGCATTCATCTCAATATCATTCATTTCTAAAACAGGTCTATCAAGTAATCCTGGGGTATCGATAATTTGAATGCTTTTCCAGTGTCTTTCGGTGTGTCCGATTTGAATACCTTTTGTTGTAAATGGGTAATTTGCAACTTGAGGTTCTGCTCCAGTAATTTGCCTGAGCAATGTTGATTTACCTACATTTGGAAAACCAGCGATAACGATTGTAGTTGCATCAAAATCAATGGTTGGCATATTTCTTAAGTTTTGTTTTGCAAAGTCTAGGAAATCCAAATCTTTTTTGATTTTGTTTACAACTGAAGCTATTCTTCCGTATGCTTGTTTTTGAATTGCAGCTGCTCTTTCAGAGGGGTTTTTCCTAATCTTGGATCCATATTCTTTCTCGAGTTGGGTTATGATACCGTATGCCCAATTGAGAGCGCCCAATGCTTGTTTCATATCATCCACGCCAACTGTAATATCAATGTAATCTTGGTAAAATGGATGTAATTTTTCAATTTCAGGGACTGCATCTAAAATTGATTTCAGTTTATCTTTAATAACTTGGCAAGAGGTTACAACTCTTCTTTCTTCAATTCTTTTACCTTTTAAATGTTTAGGTATCTTTTGACCTCTCAATAGGTCTGCTTGTTTTTTACCCCTACTGAATCCTTTATCAAGTAATTCTTGTGGTGTAGGGATTGTTGGAATCATCATTTTAATCACTATTTAAATATTTGTCCTTGGAATTTGTAGACATCACAGCTTTCATCCATCCAGCTGTCTGCACTAATTCCTGCTTTCATGCATGTGTGTTCTAAAAAGTCTTCTACATTAAATCTATTTTCTGTTGCTACTTGTGGTAATAATAATCCTCTTGAGTAACCTTTTTGGATAATTAAACCATCTTCACCAATTTCAATTTCGTCAAAGTATTGATTATAATGTGCTACAATAATCATTTCTGGTTTTGTAAGCACGGTTACTTCTAAATCAATTGATTCAAATTCATCTAAACTGACTTGAGGAAATCTAGGGTCATTGACTGCAGCTGCAATAGCCACATCAATTGTAGCTTCAATAGCACTCATGATTGGTTCAGCATATCCAATGCATCCTCTTAAATCATTATTTTTGTTTAAGGTTACAAAAACACCTAATTTCTCATCTAATTCAATAGGGTAATCTTCACCTTTTGTTATTTTTTCACCAGTTTCTAAATATTCTTTGATTGCCTCTTTAGCTAGTTTAACAAGGTATTTTCCACCATTTTCACTAATCATCATCCCATTCCTCCAACTAGTGCATTTAAAATTCTGGTGTGAGGTCCACCATCACTTACTGGTGCGGTCTGACCATCTTTTCCACAGAATCCCACACTTAATTTAAAGTCATTTCCAATAGCATCAATATTTTTCAATGTTTCTAATATGTTACCTGATAGTGAAACATCTCTTAATGGTGTTGTAATTTCACCATCTTTAATTAAATAACCTTCAGCAGCATTAAATTGGAAGATACCTTTACCAGTGTCTACTTGTCCACCTCTAGAACCTTTAAGATATATTCCATCAGGAATGTCTTCTATTAATTCTTCAAAGGTATTGTCTCCTGGCTGTAAGAATGTATTACTCATTCTAACTATAGGTTGATCTGCAATTGATGATCTTGCATTTCCGGAAGATTTCATGTTTAATTTGGATGCGGTTTCTCTTGAATTTAAGAGTGAAACTAATTTTCCATCTTTAACTAATTGATTTGGTGCAGTTTTAACTCCTTCAACATCATATGGGTAATATCCAAATCCTTCTTTCAGGCTTGCATCATCAAAGATATTGACAATGTCTGATGCAATTTGACTGCCGATCTTATCTTTAAGGATAGAATCATTTTGTAATATTAAATCTCCTTCAACAGCATGACCTAATGCTTCATGAACTAAAACACCAGTTAATTCAGGATCTGCTATGACAGGGAAGTTTCCAGATGGTGCAGGTTTTGCTTCAAGCAATCTGACGGCTTTTTCACCTATGTTTCTTCCAAATTGCTCAATATCTTCGTCTGCTATAACTTCAAATCCTTTAACTCCTCCAAGACTTCCATGTCCAAATTGAATGATTTCGCCGTTTGTTGCAGATGCATTTAATGCCATTCTCACTCTACTGGTCTTAACTTGGATTTCACTACCTTCGCTATTCATGAATAATGAGTTGACTTCACTGTCTCCGTAGCTTACTGTAGTACTGTTAACTTTATCAATATAAGCAGCATCATTTGCTTGTTTCATTATGTCTTTTTTTTCTTCAATAGAAATATCTTTAAATGGAATTTTAACGTCAACAGCTATTTTATCTTTAATGATGTCTGTTTCACTTAATTTGACATCTCCTTTCAATGAGTTTGAAAATTTAATAGCAGTATTGGTTATTTCATCTATTTTAGATAAATCTGTAGTGTATGCAAAACCCCATGCTCCATTATTTAACACTCTTACTCCTGCAGCTAGGCTCATTCCAGTGTTAATCTCATCTACATCCCCATCTTTCATTAATATTGAGGTGTTGTCTCCAACTCCTGCTCTGATATCAATGTAGTCTACTTGAGAGCTTGTTTTTGCAATAACTTTTTCGAATAAATCAATATATTCTTCCATTTTATCACTTAAAAAGATTAATCATATATAGTTATGAATTATCTATTAAATAAAAGTTTTTTATATTATGAAACTTAATATAACAAGTGATATATTTTATGGAATTAAACCATATTTTTATATTAATATATTATAATTAAAAAATAAGGTGATATGGTGATTGTTATCGCAGGTACTGGTGCAGGTGGAGGAATATTGGCTTCTGAACTTGCAAAAAACGGTATTGATGTAACTATTTTAGAAAAAGGACCTTACACTCATTCAAAAGATGCATTTAATTATTATGATAAATACTCTGAAGATGTGGATTTACTCACCACAACATGTATTGGTGGTGCAACTATAGTATCCATGTCAAATATGGTAAGGGCGCTTACTGATGAATTATTGGATTTTGATATTGACTTGTCTGATGCATATGACTATGTTGAAGATTTAATCAATGTTCATCCTCTTGATGATTCTCATATTGGTAAAGGAACTCAGGCATTTTTGGATGCGGGTCGTGAACTTGGTCTTCAAACTATGAAAATGCCAAAAGCTATTCGTGAAGAAGATTGTATTCAATGTGGAAAATGTGCATATGGCTGTCCAGTTGATGCTAAAATTTCTGGAAAGGACTTTGTTGATGAAGCAGTTGAAAATGGTGCAACATTGATTTGTGATGCGGAAGTAACTGAAGTTATTTCTGAAGATGGAAAAGTTTCTGGTGTAAAATACATTAAAGATGGTAATGAAGAAACCATAAAAGCGGATAACGTTGTATTATCTGCAGGTGCAATTAATTCTGCTTTAATTTTAAGAAAATCAGGATTCCCTGATGCTGGTAAAGAAATATTCTTTGATCCATTTGTAAGTGTTGGAGGATACATAAAAGACATCAACTTCAATACTGAAGTTCAAATGGCAGGGATTATCGTTGGTAAAAACTTTGTATTGGCACCTCATTATTCATCATTCATCCCAGGTCAAATTGATGATGAAAATGTAACTGAAAATGATATTTTAAGTATCATGGTAAAAACTAGGGATGAATGTAAAGGTTACGTAACTGAAGATGGTGATGTTGTTAAAATCAATACAATTGAAGATATACGATTATTATCTGAAGGAGTAGCTACTGCTGGTTTTGTTTTAGAAAGAGCAGGTGTTGACCCTAATACTATTGGTTCAACTGTGTACAGAGGAGCACATCCTGGTGGAACTGCAAAAATTGGTGAAATTGTAAACAGTAATTTAGAAACAGAAATCGATAATTTATTTGTTTGTGATGCAAGTGTATTGCCAATATCTCCAGGTAAACCTCCAATATTAACAATACTTGCATTATCTAAAAGATTAGCAGATTATTTAAAAAACTAGAAGATTATTCAATTTGTTTGTAAATATCTTCTGTTTTTATTAATTTTTCACAATAGTGGCATCTAACTACTGGAGGATTGTCAGTAACAACATTAAATATTGGAGTTATTGGTTCATTCTCATAGTTAGTAATGCATTTTGGATTTGTACACTTAATGATTGAAGTAATCTTTTTAGGTAGTACAATCTTATTTTTTTTAATAGGTTTAAAATCCCTAATAATATTAATTGTAGCTTCTGGTGCGATTAAAGCAACTTGATTAAGTTCTTCGTGATCTAATTCCCTATTTTCAATTTTTAAAATATCTTTTCTACCAAGCTCTTTTGAAGATACATTCATAGCAACAGTGATATTTTTTGTTTCATTGTCAGGAAGGCCTAAAATTTTAAGAATGTGCAATGTTTTGTTTGCGGTAATGTGGTCAATTACAGTACCATTCTCAATAGCTTTAATTTTTAATTCAGATTTATCGTTAACCATTTAATCTACCTTGTATACATTTTTAAATCTTTCATTTCAATGATTACCTCAGTATCATTAATCAATTTTTCATTGGTTTTGTCTTTAGTAGCAATTGCAAAACTTTCAATCACTCTTGCTCCACGCATTTTTACTTTTTCTTCAAGCCTTTCAATATTTGTTTCACCACGGCTGCTGTCCATGGTAGCAAACAATATGACGTCTTTTCCAGTTAAATTACATCTGTCAATTATTGTTAGAATAGCAGGTGTTGGATTTCCTGCCCAAGTTGGTGTTCCAAAAATGATTGTATCGTAATCGGTCAAATCAACTTTTGCTGGAGCAATGTCTGTTTTACTTTCTCTAAATGCATTAATTGATGCAAAAAGTTTATTTTTAAATCCTTTACGGTTTTTCAAATCTTTAATTCTTAATACATCTGCCCTTAGATTTTTTGCTAAAGTATGAGCTACTAATTCAGTTTTTCCGCTTTGTGAATAATAAATTATTAATGTAGCCATTATATTCGCCTCGATTTATTTTAAGGATGAAGACCTAAGTGTTTTAATCCGGCTTGTTCTTCAAGTCCAAGTATAATATTCATATTTTGAATAGCTTGTCCAGATGCACCTTTTACAAGGTTATCAATACATGATAACATCACGAGTCTGCCAGTATCGTCAATTTCAAATCCGCCAATGTGGACAAAGTTTGATCCTCTAACTGAGCTTAAATGTGGAATTTCTCCTTCATCCATAAGTTTGATAAAGTATTCGTTTCCGTATTCTTTTTCATATAATGCTCTGATTTCATCAGGAGTAGTATCTAAATGTTCTTCTTTTAAGAAACTGTGGCTTGTAGTTTGAATTCCTCTAATAACTGGTATTAAGTGTGGTGTAAAAGATACTTTTACATCATCAAATCCATGTAATTCCTGTTTAATTTCAGATGAATGTCTATGTGCAGAAATTTTATATGGGTTTGAATTGTCTGCAATGTTTGGATAATGTGTAGTTCCGGATGGATTTACTCCCGCTCCACTAACTCCAGTTTTCGAATCAATTACAATTCTTTCAACTAAATCATTTTTAACAAGAGGATATGAAGATAAAATTGCACCAGTTGGGAAACATCCGGGATTTGCTACAAGATCTGCTTTTTTGATTTCATCTCTGTATAATTCAGGAAGTCCAAATGCTCCTTTATGTTCTTTATCAGTGTGTTCCATTCCATACCATTTTTCATAAACTGCGGTATCTCGGTATCTGTAATCTCCACTTAAATCAACGACTTTTGCTCCAGTTTCTAAAAGTTCTGGAACAATCTTCATTGATGCTCCATGGGGTGTTGCAGTAAATACTACATCAGTATCGATGTCTGATGGCTTTTTGTCTTTAAATACAAGTCCAGTGTCCCTAACATGTGGGTGGGTCTTATGGACTGGCTGTCCATCTAGTTTTCTTGATGTGATTTCGGTTACTTCAACATCAGGATGTACACTGAGCATTCTTAAAAGTTCTCCTCCAGTATATCCACTTGCTCCTACAATTGCTACACTTTTCATTTTAATAATCTCCTAATTAGTCTAATTCTCCAGTTTTATCTTTAAAATCTGTATGTTTTATTCTTTTAATAATTTTACAGGTGCTGTCAAGTTCTCCAAACATATAATCGTTAACACGCATTGCTTTAGCGTTTATTCCTCTTTTATCTAATGCTGCTTGCAACTTTAAAACATCGTGGTCCTGGTCTGAACCGATTGCGATAATGTCGGGTTTGATTTCTTCAACAATTTTAAACATATCTCCAACATGCCCCAAATATGCTTCATCAACAGGTTTAAGGCTTTTGATCATTTCTAATCTTTGTTCTTGGGGTATTATAGGTATTCTTTTTCTCTTTTCTACAGTTGAGTCTCTAGCTATTACAACTGCAAGTACAGCATTTTCTCCACCTAATTCTTTAGCTTTTTCGAGGAATAATACATGTCCTGGGTGAAGTATATCGAATGTTCCGGTCGCCATTACTTTCATTAATTTACCTCTTTTGATATTTTAAAGCTTCAGTCAAATCAATTTTATCTTTATAAAGTGCAGAACCAATTACAATTCCATCTACACCACTTTCATTTAATTTTTTAATATCTTCTATTGTTGTAACTCCTCCAGAGTAAACAATAGGTATATCTACTGATTTTTTAAGTTCAACTACTGGGTCTGTGTAAAATCCGCCAAGAAGTCCTTCAACATCAACATTTGTAAACAAGATACTTCCCGCTCCATGCTCTTTAAATTCTGATGAAAGTTCAACAGGACTTTTATCAATTTTTTCTTGCCATCCTTTAATAACTACTTTATTATCTTTACTGTCAAGTGAAATCATTATTCTATCTGATCCATATTCATCAGATAATTTGGTAATAGTTTCGGGGTGTTGGATACCCATTGTTCCAATAATTAATCTTTCAATATCAAGATTAAGTAATTGACGAGCATAATCTAGGCTTCTAATCCCACCACCAAGTTGAATTGGGACACTTACTTCTTTTAGAATTTTTTTAATAATATCAAAACTAGCAACACCATTTATTGTTCCATCTAAATCAATGACATGGATGTTTTTAGCTCCTAAATCTTCCCAATGTTTTGCAACAAGTTCTGGATTTTCAATTTCTACCATTTCACTTCCAGGTTCGCCTTGAACGAGTTGAACACATTTTCCATTCTTAATATCAACTGCAGGCATTATTAACATTTCATCTTTTTTGAATGACATTTACACTTTTCCTGTAATATTTTATTATAATATAATTATGTTTTGAAATCTTTTATAGTTTTGTTTGATATGGTTATTATAATCAATTTTGGTAATTTATATAATACAAGTCGAAGTGATATTATATTGTTGGAAGGTAGTTCTATGAATACAATAATCGAATTTAAAAATGTGAAAAAGGAATATCAATCTGGAGACCACATTTTAAAAGCTATGGATGATGTTAATTTTACTGTTGATGAAGGAGAATTTGTTGTAATTCTCGGGCCGTCTGGTGCGGGTAAATCAACATTATTAAACCTTTTAGGCGGTTTGGATACTGTCACATCAGGTCAGATTATTGTTAATGGAAATCATATAGAATCATTTGATGATGATGAACTAACACAATACCGTGCTAGAAATGTCGGTTTTATTTTTCAGTTTTATAATTTAATCCCAAATTTGACTGCATTGGAAAATGTGGAATTGATGGGAGATATTGTTGATGTGGATATCAATGGTTTGGATGTTCTAGAATCTGTTGGGCTTAGAGAACATGCTAATCAGTTCCCTGCACAGTTGTCTGGTGGTGAACAGCAGAGGGTGTCTATTGCAAGAGCAGTTGCTAAGCAGCCAACTATGCTTTTATGTGATGAACCTACTGGTGCATTAGATTCCAATACGGGTGTTTTAATTTTAAATTTACTTCAAAGCATGAGTAATGATAATAATACTACTGTAGTCATTGTTACTCACAATGCAATTTTGGCTGAAGCTGCGGATAAGGTTATTAGAATTAAAAATGGTCAAATTGAACGTATTGTCATTAATGAAAACCCTAAAAAAGTTGCAGATTTAGAATGGTGATATCATGTCATTATCTAAAAAAATGTTAAGAGATATTAGAATAAATAAAACTCAATTTATTGCAATATTTATGATGGCTTTTTTAGGTATTTTTGCTTATTGTGGGATTTGCGCTGAGTATTATGGTTTGGAACAGACAAGTGCAGATTTTTATAATGAAACAAATCTTGCTGACGGTTGGATTTACAAAACTAATTTTGATGATGTTGATTTGGATAGGATAAAGGGGTTCTCCGAACAATCAGAAAGACAGGCAGTAATTTCGTCAGTTGGTGAATTTGACAATGATCCTGATATAACGTTGCATTTTGTTGAAAATAATGGAATTTCAAAATTTTTAGTCCATGAAGGTAAAGAATTTGATATAAATGATGATTCTGGTGTCTGGTTGGATAAGCGTTTTGCCGATGCAAGAGATTTGAATGTTGGGGATAACATTACTTTCAAATTTAATGGAAAATCTATTGAAAAAGAAATAAGAGGTATTGGTTATTCGCCTGAATATGTTTATGAATCTTCAGCAACTTCAATAACTCCTGATTTTGAGAATGTAGGTTTTGCATATTTATCTTATAAAGCATATCCTGATGATATTGAGTATAATAGGATGCTTGTCAAGTACAATCAATCTGATGATTCATTTAAGGAAAAACTTGACAATTCCATTAGCTATCTATCATTTACAAAACAGGAAGATCAGTCTAGTGTGGCGCAATTCAGTGAAGAGATGGCACAACATAAGATGATGGGGGATATTTTTCCAATTTTATTCATCTTAATTACATTTTTAACACTTCTAACAACAATGACAAGGATTGTGACATATCAAAGAACTCAAATTGGAATTTTGAAGGCTGTAGGATTTAAAGATACTACAATCATATTGCATTATGTATCATATGGTTTTGTCCCGGTTTTGATTGGATCTGTTTTGGGACTTGTCACAGGACCAATGATTATTCCTAGAATGTTTTATCCATCAATGACTACTCGTTATACATTACCAGCATGGAATCCTGGTTTTGACATGATGTTTGTTTATGTTACAGCTGCTCTTGTAATCTCTTCAGTTGTTGTCACTTATTTGACATGTAGGAGTATTTCAAAAGAAAATCCTGCTAACACTATAAGGCCAAAGGCACCTAATGTATCTTCAAATGGCTTTTTTGAAAAGTCAAATCTTTGGAAACATTTAAGTTTTAATTTACGTTGGAATTGGAGAGATGCAAGAAGAAATAAATTCCGTGCATTAATGGCTATTATTGGTGTAATGGGATGTGTTGCATTATTAATCGCAGCATTTGGTATGAATGACAGTATGAATGATTTGGAAACATGGGAATATCATGACATTAATCATTTTGAATCAAAATTAGTGATTTCTAGTAATGCATCTCAGGAAGAATTATATTATGTAATTAATGGAACTAATGGTAGTTTTATAATGCAAATGCCTATGGAAATTAAATCCAACAACCAGGAGAACACGGGTGTACTTTTAGTTTCAAATAACACTGATTTGATATCTTACACGGATAGTAATAAAGATCCAATTGATATTGAAGAAGGTGATGTTTCCATATCAATAAAGTTGGCTCAGGAATTAAATTTGGATATTGGAGATAAAATTAAATGGCATATTGTTGGAAATGATAAATGGGTTAAATCGAAGATTGGTCAAATTCATGCGGAACCGGTTTCACAAGGTTTGATTATGTCTCCAGATACTTTGGAAGATGAAGGTCTAAACTTTACACCAACAAGCATTTTAACTTCTGAAAAATTTGGTGAAAATATAAATTCAATTAAATCAGTATCAACACTGGAAGATATGGAAGAAAGTTGGAATGAAATGACTTCTTCTGTTATGATGATGGTGGATGTAGTTCTTATTGTTGCAAGTCTTTTAGCAATTCTGGTTTTATATAATTTGGGGATATTATCATTTACAGAAATGGAGAGGGAGGTTGCAACTTTAAAGGTTTTAGGTTTTAAGACTAATTTCTTAAGAAGGTTGTTGTTAACTCAGAATTTAATATTCACAGCTATTGGTTTTATATTGGGCATTCCTCTTGGTTTTTATTTTATGACATTGATGCTGGATGCTACAGGTGAATCTTTGTATTATGTTCCAACATTGACTTTGGGAAATATACTTCTTTCAGCAGGAATAACATTTGCCATATCTATTGCTGTCAATTTAATGTTTTCAGATAAAATAAGAGATTTAAATATGGTTGAAGCTCTAAAAGATGTAGAATAAATAAAAAAAGTTCTTTAAAGAATAAAAATTCTTTAAAGATTATGCTATACTTTCAAATCCTTTTGTTGCAAGTAATTTTGTAAATGATCCTTGTGGTTCCATTACAATATTTCCGTTAGAATATTCTTTCAATGCTGTTTGAACCATGGTACTTTTCTTAACTGGGTCTTTAGCAGCATTTGCAAGTGCTTTAGCCAATACCATTACTGCATCAGCTCTGGACATATTACCTTGAACATTATCATTTCCTGCATATCCATTATAAGCATCATTTTGACGAATAATTGATGTTGCAGTTAAATTATCATATGTAACACCATTTACTTCAAGTGGGCTAATTGAATTGATAATGTTGTCCATACTCTCATCATAAACAACAATTACTGCATCAGCATGCATTCCTGTACGAGCTTCTACAATTTCTTTTGCATTTTGCATGCCTTCACTTAGTCCATTCCATAGGCAGTCGTGAAGCATCATTGCACCTTGAAGGTCTCCAGGTGCTGACTTTGTAGGGTGACTCATTCCACCAGGGTAGATTGGAGTATAATTCTTAAGAGAACCGTTCTCTAAGTGAACCATGAATGCCATGTCTACTCCACCATTGGATTGCTCGTATTTGTCAGATGCTAATACTAATATGTTTTTGCTTTCATGGGATAAATCAGGTGTCATAAATAATGTACCTGCAATAAAAGCTATTAATCCTAAAAGAATTACAAGAAGGATTGCAATTATTAGTTTTTTGCTTCTTTTCATTTTTAATTCACGAACCTAAACTTAAATTTAGTATATTTATTTTTAAGATAAGTTTAAAAATAAATCTTATATAAATTATATTTCAATTAAATTATATATATTTTAAGAATATCTATGTCTTTTTTATTATTTTGAATATGGTCTGAAATTTTGTTTTTTGAATAATTTTCAAAAACATATCACAATATCATGATATGACAACATTTAAATACATAAACATATCATAATATGTAAATATATAATATGTGTGATAACTATGGAAAATAATAATCTTGAAAATAAAAATGATGATATGTGTGAAGTATTCAACTCTCATGATGATGTCGTTTGCCGTGTAAAAGAACGTATTCCTGATGAAAATGAATTTAATGAATTATCAGAATTTTTTAAAATATTTGGAAACCCAACAAGATTAAAAATTATTTCCCTACTTAGTATTGAAGATTTATGTGTTTGCGATATATGTGAAGCACTTGATTTGAATCAAACAACTGTTTCAAATCAATTAAGAATATTGCGTGCAAATAATATTGTCAAATACCAAAAAGAAGGTAAAATGGCAAGATATTCTCTTACAGATCTTCATATCGAAATGATTTACAAAGTAGGTTTAGAACATATATTAGAATAATTTTTAATTGGTGATACTATGGTGGATAATAGATGTTATGATGCTGATTGTGAGGAAGAAAATTGCCGCAATCCAGAACATTACAATTACATCTGTTTTGATCCAAATTGTGATGAAATTCAATGTAAAGATTCCAATCACTATGATAAACAGTTATTAAGAGATTATCAGAAAAATACAGATTTAAGCATTCATGACCATAGAGAAGAAATAGATTATGATGAAGATGTTGATATAAGTCTTTGTGGTTGTCCTGATTGTGCAGATGATCATGATCATAGTCACAATGGACATGAGCATCATCATGAGCATGGGCATTCTCATAGTCACGATGATCATGAGCATCATGAAGCGGATTCTTGTTCTGATGAGGACTGCGGGTGTCATGACCATGATCACGATGATATTGATATAAGTCTTTGTGGTTGTCCTGATTGTGCTGATGATGATTCTGGACATGAACATCATCATGATGGTGAATTGCTTGCTGAAGGAAAGCCATTAATTACTAATAGGCCAATTCAAATTATTGTTGCAAGTGGTATATGTTTTGCTGCAGGCCATATCCTTGAATGGATGTCATTTAATCCAACATTAACCACAATAATTTTTATGATTGGTGCTTTGATTGCAGGTTATGAGATAGCTATTTTGGCATACAATTCATTAGTTAAAAGACATACTATTGGTCCAGCAATGTTGATGTGTATTGCATGTGTAGCTTCATTCATCATTGGACATCCTGAAGAAGGTGCTGCTGTAACATTCTTATATTATATTGCAGAATTCTTGGAAGACTATGCTGAACATCGTGCTAAACGTTCAATCAAATCTTTGGTTGAAATTGCTCCTGAAACTGCAAGAGTTAAAGTAAATGATTCAGAAGAGTTAAGAAATGTTGATGATGTTGAAATAGGTGAGATTGTCATTGTAAAACCTGGAGATAAAGTTCCTTTGGATGGTGAAGTTGTTTTGGGTTCATCATCAATCAACCAGGCTTCCATTACTGGGGAAAGTGTTCCGATTTTAAAGGAAGTTGGTGATGAGGTATTCTCTGGTACTGTCAATGAAGATGGATACTTAGAAATTGTTGTAACTAAAAAAGCTAAAGATTCTGTAATATCAAAAATTGTCACATTGGTTAAAAGATCTCAACTCAACAGGTCTGAAACTGAGTCTTTAGTTGAAAAAGTTGCTAAATATTATACTCCAGTCATGATGGTTGCAGCGGCATGTGTTGCATTTATTCCACCATTGTTATTTGGTCAAAACTTGATTGATTGGGTTTATAAGGCGCTTTCATTACTAGTAATTTCTTGTCCGTGTGCATTTTTAATATCAACACCTGTAGGTATGGTATCTGCTATTACTTCTGCTACTAAAAATGGTGTATTGATTAAGGGAAGTACATATGTTGAAGAAATGCGTGGTGTAAAAGCAGTAATCTTTGATAAAACTGGTACTTTGACTGAGGGTAAATTGGTTTTAAGCGAAGTTGAAGTATTGGATGAAAAATATTCAAAAGATGAAATTGTAAAAATTGCAGGATCTTTGGAAAATCAATCTTCACACCCAATTGCACAGGCTATTGTAAACTATGCTTTAGAGAATAATATCTCATTTGAAGAAATTGAAGAATTTAAAAATGTTCCAGGTAAAGGTATTGTTGCAAGTATCAATGGAAAACAGTTCTATGCAGCTAATGAAGCTTTAATTGAGGGTAGTTCATTTGATATTTCAAGAGATGAGATTAACAAATTCTCTGCTGAAGGTAAAACAATAATATTTGTAGGTAATGCTGAAAAGGTATTGGCTATTATTACAGTATCAGATAAAATCAGAGAAAACGCTTCTGAAGTAATTGCTGATTTAAAAGAGCAAGGTGTTCAAACTGTAATGCTTACTGGAGACAATAAGATTGCTGCTAAAAGTGTGGCTGATGAAATTGGAATTGACTACGTGTATTCTAATTTGATGCCGGAAAACAAGTTAAATATCCTTGATACAATCAGAAACAAGTTTGGTGATGTTGCTATGGTTGGTGATGGTATCAATGATGCACCTGCGTTGGCACGTGCAAATATTGGTATTGCGATGGGTGCTGCAGGTTCTGATGTAGCTATTGAAACAGCTGATGTTGCATTGATGCAGGATGATATCTCAAAACTCCCATATTTATTTTCATTGTCTCACAAAACAATGGGAATCATTAAACAGAACATCACTGTAGCTATTGCAGTTAAATTATTGTGTGTAATACTTGCGATTTTAGGTATTATCACATTGATGATGTCTGTAGGTTTTGGAGACTTGGGATTAACAATACTTGTTATTCTAAACTCATTTAGAATTGGAATGGTGAAAGATCCACTATTCTAATTATATTTTTCTTTTTTTTATTTTTGATTGTCACAAATTGAACAATTAGGAAATTTTTAAATAAATAATTTTATATTTTATTAACATTTAATATTTAGTTATGTTAAGTAATGATTTAGTAAATAGTGTAGATATAATGCTTCAAGACCCTAAAAAAGCATTAATAAAAATGTCTATACCTTTGATTATTTCATTGCTTATTACCAGTTTTTACAATTTGATTGATGCTGCATGGGTATCTGGTCTTGGGGCTGATGCACTTGCGGGTGTTGGATTTTTCACACCAATATTTATGATTTTAGTAGGATTTGGAAATGGATTAGGTTCTGGTGCTGCTTTTGCAATATCAAAATATTTGGGTGAAGATAATAAGAAAAAAGCGGATAATGCTTCTGTTCATTCAATCTTTATCGATGTTATTGTTTCATTGATTATAACTGTTTTGGCATTGATTTTCCTAAATCCTATTTTGAATGTGATGGGTGCAGGTCAAACTATTGGTTATGCTACTGATTATGGTGTGATAATCCTTTTAGGATCAATTTTCATTATATTTTCCAATGCATTATATGGTATTTTCAGAGGTGAAGGTGATACTACTCGTCCTATGTATGCAATGATTGCTTCTGCAATATTAAATATGATTTTGGATCCTATTTTCATTTATACTTTGAATTTAGGTGTTAGGGGAGCAGCTATTGCAACAATCATTTCATCAATATTTGTAATCTTAATTTTATTATATTGGTTTTATGCTAAAAAGGACACTTATATTAAACCTAATTTATCCAATTTTGATTTTAAAGGGGATATTTCATTTGATGTGGTTAAAGTTGGAATTCCTGCAAGTATTCAGCTTTTAAACAATGCTTTCTTTGCAGCGGTTTTCTCAGCATTATTGACTTTTGTAGGTTCAACTGATTCAGTTGCTGTCTACTCAACAGGCTGGAGAATCGTGATTATTGGAACAACACCTATACTTGCTATTGGAACAGCTTTAATCAGCGTTATTGCTGCAAACTATGGTGCTCGTAACTATATGAATATCAAAATAGCTCATAGATATGCAATGAAGGTTTCAATTGTTCTTGGAATTGCTGTAGCTATTTTGACTAATGTATTTGCAGGAGATATTGCATCGGTATTCACTTCTTCTGGAAGCAGTGTAAGGATTGCTCCAGAGCTTACAGCATTCCTGGCATGGATTGTAATTTATTATCCGACAATGGGTGTTGGTGTTCCATCAACTTATGTTTTCCAGGGTGTTGGAAAAGGAATCACTGCCATGTTTCAGACAATAATAAGAGAAACAGGTTTTACAATTTTCTTTGCAGTATTGTTTGGTGTCGTATTGGGTTATGGTGTATGGGGAGCTTGGATGGGAATTGTTTTAGGTGAAATTGTTTCAAATAATCTGACTATGGTCTGGGCAGATTATTTAATTAAAAAATTAATAGATATTAAAGGCTAGATGCCATTAATATCTTTTAGATAAATTATTTCATCACAGATTTCTTCTACAAGGGGTATGTCGTGACTTACGAGCAGCATTCCCATTTTTCTTTTTTTGACAATATCAATAACTGAAGTTATGATTTGTACTTGTGTTATTGCATCAAGCATTGTTGTCATTTCATCAGCTATTAAAAATTGTGTTTTTGGGTTTAGTGACCTTAGAACGGAAAATCTTTGAAGTTCTCCTCCAGACAATTCTTGAGGAAACCTTGTAAACCAGGATTTTTGGATACCGAATTCTCTTAATAATTCATCATTAGGCATCCATGATTCTTCTAGAATATTTGTCATTTTCCATTTTGGATTCATTACTTTTTCAGGATGTTGGTAAATCAATTGAACTGGACAGAATTCATTTTTAGGTAATTCCTTACCATCTAATGTGACATTACCTTCAAATTTTTGCACATATCCAGAAAGTATTTTGCATAATGTTGACTTTCCACTACCACTGTCTCCAACTAAAGCAGTGATTTTTGAGTTGTCTATGCATATGTCAATATCTTTTAATATGTATTTGTTAGTTGAAGGGTATTTATATGAAATATTGCTTCCTTTAAGTTCCATCTTCAATACCTCCTTCATATTTAAAACATCTGACTTTTTTATTTCCGAGGTCAATTAATTCTGGTCTTTCTTTCCTACATTTTTCCATACGCATTTCACATCTGTCGTAGTATGGACATCCTACAGGAATTTCTCCATGCAATGGTTGATGTCCTCTAATTAGGTTAAATCCATTTGCAGGCAATGCTTTGTATAATGCTTTTGTGTATGGGTGTAAGAGGTTTTCCCCATCTCCTGAAAAGTCTTCTTTTTTAGCAATTTCAATTACATATCCAGAATAGAAAATTCCGATTCTATCGGCTACTTCTAATGCTGCATGAATGTCGTGTGTAATTAAAAGCACTCCAATTCCATCTTCTTTCATGTGTTTGAAGTGATTAAGGGTTTCTTTGACTGTATTTTGGTCAAGTCCAGGTGTTGGTTCATCCGCCACTACTAATTTTGGATTGGATAGTAATGCAGTTGATACGAGCACTCTTCTGGCCATTCCTCCGGAAAGTTGGAATGGATACATATCATCTACTTCGGGACCAAGATTATAATGTTCAAAGATTGCTCTTTGTTTTTGTTTCTTTTCTTTTTTTTCTTCTTCTGTTTCAGTTTGTCCAATTGCTTGTTCTGAAATTTTCATTAATGGATCTAAGAAGTTCACTGATTGTGGGATAAGTGCAATTTCTCTTCCACGTATTTCTTCTTTATCTTTCTGGGATAGTTCTTTTCCTTGGTATTTGATTATCCCATTTAAATTTGCATTTTCAGGTAGTATTCCAAATATTGCATGTGCAAGTAAACTTTTACCTGATCCACTTGAACCTAAAATTGCTAAAATTTCTCCTTCAGATATATCTAAAGTCAAATCGGTGATAACTTTCAAATCTCTTTGATTCAAACCTTGGGTATATTGAATGAATGAAATTGAAACATTTTTCACGTCTAATAATTTCTCCATATTATCACCTTATTCATTTGCACTTGTAGGATCAAGTATTTTCTTAATATTTTCTCCAGCGATATCAAATAATAATACTAATATCAATAATGATAATCCTGGGAATAATGCTAACCACCAGTTACCTGTTGCAAGATATTTCATTGATTCTGATAAAATAATACCGATTGCTGGTTCGTGTGGGGATAATCCAAAACCTAAGAATGTTACACTTGCTTCATGCATGATTGCATGTGGGAAAATCAAAATTGTTCCAACAATGATTTGTGTAATTACTAAAGGTAGAATGTGTTTTCTTGCAATCCATATTTTTGATTTTCCAAATCTTTCAGATAATTTAACATAGTCTGAAGTTTTGATTTGTTTAATCTCTGCTCTTAAAATTCTTGCAAGGCTTGTCCAATGAGTTACTGCCACTCCTATTGTAACACCAAATGCTCCTCCACCGAGTGCAATAGATATTAAAATAATTAATAAGATATGTGGTACGGATAGGAATAAATCTATTAACCAAGACATGAATGAGTCTAAATATTTATTTAAACTACCTAAAAATGCCATTCCAATAGCAATTAAACTACTTAATATTGAAGCTCCGGCACCAATCTGTACACTTAATCCTAATCCTTTTAAAGTACGAGTAAACATGTCTCTACCCATCCAATCAGTTCCAAATAAATGTTCGAATGATGGTGGACTGTTCATAATGCTGAAGTTAGTTGTAATGTCAGTTGAATTAATAAATAAACTGCAAATTACCACTAGTAATAAAAGGAAAAGTGTTAATCCGATAGTTAATAATGTTTTTGTTCTTAAATTCATTTTTGAAAGTGGATTTAATGTGTTCTTTTTTGTTTTATTAACCATCATCTTCACCTTCTTTTATTCTTGGATCAACAAAATTATATATTATGTCTGCAATTAAGTTACCGCAATATACGAATATTGCACTAAATATTACAATTCCAAGTAATAATGGTACGTCGCTTCTAAGTCCTGCTGAAACTGCAGCTTGTCCGATTCCAGGGTATGTGAAGATTTGTTCTACTAAGACTGCTCCACCAAATAATTCTGAAAATCCTAAAAATTGTAATGTGACTGCTGGAAGTAAAATATTTCTTATTCCATGTCTTTTAATTAAGTTCCATCCATTTTCACCTCTTGCTTTTGCAAACAAGAAGTAATCGCTGTTCATAACTTCAATTAATTTATCTCTAGTAAATAATGCAATTGATGCAACACCGACAATACTTAATGTAACCATAGGTAATATCAATCTGTTTAACCATTCCCAAATTGATACATTTTCACTTAAAGTTCCAATTGGAACTCCTAATCCAGTTGGGAACCAACCAAGGTATACACTGAATATCATAAGTATAATTAATGCAATCCAAAATGTTGGTGCGGATTGCAAAATGTAACAGTAAACTTTTATTGCTTTGTCTATTATTGTGTCTTTTTTGAAACCAGCTATAACTCCTAAAATAAATCCTAAAACTCCTGAAAATATCCATGAACTTAACATCAATACAAGGGATGCAGTGAATCTTTCTTTAATGACGTCAATAACTGGCATTCTAAATATTAATGATGTTCCGAAATCTCCATGAACCATATTTCCAAGCCAATTAATCATTTTGGTTGTAATAGGTTCATTTACACCCCAATAACTTTCTAAAGCAGCTATTTGTTGTTGTGATACAATCATATTGCTTATGTATGATTTAACAGGATTTATTGGGGACATATCTATTAATAAAAAGCTCAATAATATGACAAAAATGAGTAAAATTATAAATCTGACGATTTTTTTTCCTAAAAATTTGAGTAGTTTTTCATGTTTTATCATATAATATAACTCCTGAAAAGAGAAAAAGAGGTGGAGTTAAATAATTTATTTAACTCCTTTGTTTGTTTTTATTTATTCTTCGATGGAAGAGGTACGGGACCAATCATAGATGTTTCCAAAGATATCTCCACCATGAGGTTGTAATAATGCAGTATCATTAGAGATATCTAAGCTTTCATCTACAAAGTATCCGTATTTAATTTCTCCAACCCATAACCATGCAGCATCGCCTTCAGGTGCAATACCATTGCTTCCATCCCAAATTGCGTTAGACCATTCGGAATATGATGAGTTACGGTCAGATTTCATAGCGGTATCAATGTGTTTATCTACAGCACTGTTGTTAACAAGAGCTGGGTTGTTGTTTCCTACTCCTGCTTGATCGCTGTAATATTCAGACCAAATAGTTGATGGGTCAGTTGAACCGAATCCCCATACGATAGGGTCAGTATTTTTAATTGCATCCATTTCATCCCAGTTTGAACCAGTTGCATTAATTTCAATACCAAATTCTTTTGCTTGTTCTGCAACTGTTACTGCAATTGCTTGTCTTTCTGGTGCATTAGATGGGTAATAAAGGTTAATTGATGCTTTTTGTCCATCTTTTTCTACGATTCCGTCACCATCGGTGTCTTCCCATCCACCTTTTTTCAAGATGTCTTTAGCTTTGTCAACATCTGCATCATCAATTGCGGATTCGTTGTTTGCCCAAGGTAATTGGTGAGCAATACCGTCGTAGTTAGGTACTCCTAATCCATTTAATGCTCCTTCAGATATTGAAGTTCTGTTAATGCCGTAGTTCAATGCTTCTCTGATTGATTTGTCTGTAGTAATGTTGTTACCCATTGCATTGCCATCTTCAGTTGTTTCACCAGTGTTGTTTTGTACTGGTAATGAGATTCCTCTTACATCAATGGTGTCCATGAGGTACATTGTGTATCCATCTACAGTTTCATTTGCATAGGTTAATGGTACTGCGGATACATCAACTTCATGATTTTTAGCAGCATTAAATGCAGCTTCATTTTGTGCGAATAAAATAGTTAATTTATCAAATTCTGGTTGTTTTCCATAGTAATCAGGGTTTTTCTCTAAAATTACTTGTTGACCTTTGTCCCATTGTACGAATTTGAATGGTCCTGATCCTACTGGATTTGCACCGTAAGTTTCATTGTTGTATGAGTCGGAAGGTACGATACCAATGTATGCAAATTTATCTACGAAAGTTGAGTCTGGTCTGTTTAATTCAAATTTGATGGTTTGATTGTCGACAGCAGTTACATTTTCCATGCTGCTTAAATCTAAACTTGCTCCACTTTTTTGTGCTTCTTGATAAGTGAATACTATATCATCTGCATCTAATGTGGTGTTGTCTGTGAATTTAACATCGTCCCTGATTTTTACAGTATATTCTGTGTAATCACTGTTAGCTTCCCAGCTGGTTGCTAAATCATTTTCATAATCCATGTCTCTTGTCATTTTTAACAATGTGGATTGGATTAGTGGTTCTGAGTAGTAGTTCCAACCAAGAATTGGGTCAAAACCTGATTCAGGTTCTCCTCCGTGGCTGTAAGCAGCTACTACGAGTTCGTTGTCTGCTCTTTCGGTAGATGATCCTCCCATGAGGATTGCTCCACCTATAATTGCAATTAAAACAACTGCAATTATTCCAATAATGTATTTTTGTTCCATTCTATTTCTCCATAAATTCTAATTGTCATACTATTTTTGAATTACGTAATAATAAAAATAATAACAATCAAATATAATGTATTATTTTAAACATTATTTAAATTTTATTATTTTTTTTTTAAAAAGTATTACTATTTTTTAAGTTATTTAAAAATCTAGTAATACTATTTTATCAAATGTAAAGTTTACTTGACTATTTGGTATTTTTATTGAATTTATGAGGATGTTAGAATACAATAATAAATTTTATATACTATTTTCTACTCAATCTATTATAGTTATGCAAATATTATAAAAAAGTATTACTTATCTATTAAATTTACTTTAATTAGTAATACTTTTATTCTGGGGGTGTTATTTATGGATATTAAAATTGAAGAGTTGGGCAAAAATCTTGATAAAATTCCACATGTTCAAGAATTTTTATTTAAAATGATTAAAAAAGAGTTCGGTTTTGATTATATTCCAAAATGGCATCAGGACATTGTGAATATGGATGAATTTTACATTAATCCCTGTAGGAATAATTTTTTCATTGCTTATACTGAATCTGGTGAAATTATAGCAACTATTGGTATTAGAGATTATGACAAAGATTTCCCACAATTCAGGCATTTATATTCAAAAGAAAATACTTCAAGTATTTGGAGATTGTTTGTTGATGAAAGATTTAGGCGTTGTGGTTTAGCATCTAAAATGTTTTCTATTGCTGAAAATTTTGCAAATGGAATGAATTATGATAGTATTTATTTGCACACTCATAAAACGTTAAATGGTGCTTTGGAATTCTGGACTAAAATGGGTTTTGTTATCACTATTGATTCTGGAGATGAACTTGAAACAGTTCATATGGATAAGAAAATAATTGGGTTGAAAATTAATTATTTATCAAATAACTTTTCACATGCTGTTAAACTATGATTTTTTAATATATTTTTGTGTAAATCTGCATGCATAAATGCATTTTCCACAAATTGTGTATGCAGTTCCTAAATTTTCTTTTGACACTTTAAGTGCATATTTCTCGCATTTTTTATCATCATAAAAGTCATTTCTTTTGAGATTGCAGTTCCATTCTATTCCACTTATTGCTCCACCAAGACATGCATCCATACAATCAGTACATTTTCCACATTTTGATTCAAGTATTGGTTCTCCTATCTCTAATGGTGCATCAGTCAAAACTGAAGACAATCTTAAAGCACATCCATGATTCTTTGTAATGAATAATGCTGATTTTCCTATCCATCCAAGTCCTGCGCGTGTTGCGATTGTTTTGTGTGGCAGTTCAAATGAATTGTTGTCACCAAAGTCAGTTCCAAGTCTTTCTCTTGTCTGCGCATATGCATTATGACCTTTTTTAATTATGAATTCTTCACATTTAATGCTTAATTCGTCTAATTTTGAATTTATATTGTTGTATTCGTTTAAATAATCTAATGTTGGGGCATTCTGCATGTTTTTAATGATTTTCTTTGGATAAGTTATGTAAAAAACGATTCCGGTGTCCAACCCCTCTTTTGTTGTAAAATTGGTGATGTCTGCAAAGCCAACTTCACATGCTCCATTTCTAAGTAAAAATTCGTTTAGTTCTTGAGTTAAATCCATATGGATAATTGTTGTTTTATATTATATATTGGTTGTGTCATATTTTTTTGATTAAATTCCTAAAAATTTATTTTATATTGTGTAAAATATTATATTGATGAAAAGAACAGCACTAAAAATTGGATATATTGGAACTAATTTTCATGGTTTTCAACGTCAACCCGATTTGAGAACTGTTGAAGAGGAATTAATTTACCATTTACGTAAATTAAATTACATTGATGACTTGAAAAAGTCCAGATTTAGAATAGCGGGTAGGACTGATGCGGGTGTTCACAGTTTGGGTAATGTAATTAGTTTCCAGTCTGAAAAGGACGTCAGGGTAAATGAAATTAATAATTCTCTCCCTGATGATATTCAGATTCTTGCAATGGCTCCTGTACGTTATGCATTCAAGCCAAGATATGCACAAATGAGACAATACAGATATACTTTATTCCAGGATTTGGATATTGATAAACTAAGAGAATGTGCTGAAGTCTTTAAAGGAACTCATAACTTTACTAATTTTACAAAAAGGTTCCAAAAAACAACTACCAGAACTATTGCAGATATTAAAATCAATAAAGTTGATTTGGATGATTATCACAAAAAAGAATTCCCGAATCTTCATGAAACAATATCTCCAATCTTTGTTGATATCTATGGGGAATCATTCCTATGGAATATGGTAAGGAAAATGATGAGGGTTTTTGTTGATGTTGCTGTTGGCAAAATGGATTTGGATGAAGTTGAAAGATTGTTGGATCCTGTTGAAGGGGAACCAAGAGCCAATATTAAAGTCATGGAAGCGGAATATTTAATTTTAATGGATATTCAATATGATGGAATCAAATTCAGATATGATGATTATGCCTGTGAGAGATTTAGGCGTGATTTGGCAGATTCTTTAGCAGATTTACAAAAAAGATATGCAATCAGAGAATCCATGATAAAAAGTTTGCAGGATTTGCATAATTTGGAATAGTTATCATAAAATTTTCATAATCAAAATTTTATAATGTGATGTATTATCTTAAAAATTAAAAAGAATTTTTAATGATTATATGTAAATATAATAATATTATGAAAATAGCAACTATTTTGGGAACTAGGCCTGAAATTATTAAAATGGCTCCTATCATTGATGAGATATCCAAAAGGGATATTGATCAAATTGTTTTGCATACTGGTCAACATTATGATAAGGAGATGTCTGATACATTTTTTAAAGATTTGGATATTCAGACTCCGGATTATAATATTCATGTAGGTTCTGGAACACATGGAAAACAAACTGGTTTGATGATGAAAGGCATTGAAGAAGTTCTTCTTGATGAAAAACCAGATATTGTATTAGTTCAAGGAGATACTAATGCTGTTTTAGCGGGTGCTCTTGTTGCATCCAAATTACACATTGCAATAGGTCATGTTGAGGCAGGACTCAGGTCATTTGATATGACAATGCCTGAAGAGGTAAATCGTAGGGCTGCGGATGTATGTTCGACAATGTATTTTATACCAACTATTGAATCAGCTATTAATCTTTTAGCTGAAGGATATTCAAGAAAAAACCTATTTGTCACAGGAAACACCGTTGTTGATGCTTGTTTTAGACATTTGGAAATTGCCAAAAAAAGAGGAATTGAAGAAGAAACTCTTAAAACTTTAAACATTGAAACAATGGAAAATATTCTGACTTTAACAATGCATCGAGCAGAAAATGTTGATGTTAAGGAAAGAGTTGTAAGTATCATCGAAGCATTAAAAGAATTGGATGATATGAATATTATTTTCCCTATTCATCCAAGAACTAAAAACATGCTTGAAAAATTCGAGTTATTCGATGAATTAAATAATCTGGAACATGTTCATATTATAAAACCATTAGGATACTTGGATTTCTTGCAATTGACTTCTGCATCAACTTTAATTTTAACTGATTCTGGAGGTCTCCAGGAAGAGGCAATAACATTGAGTGTTCCTGCATTGACTTTAAGGTATAATACTGAAAGACCAGAAACTGTAACTGCTGGTGGTAACATTCTTGTTGGATCTAATAAAGATGCAATCTTGGAAAATGCACGTAAAATTTTGGATGATAAAGATTTTGCAGATAAAATGAAAAATGCAGTTAATCCATATGGTGATGGAGATTCTGCAAAATTAACTGTTGATGCAATAGAAGAATATTATAATAAAGGATTATTGGATATTGAAGCACCAGAAGACATAATGACTTCATTTTCAAGAAAAATGAAAACAGTAACTGATGATATTTCTGTTAGTGAATTTGAAGGTATGGAAGATGCACTTGTTCATATGGTCTTTGATGGGGAAAATATGAGGTTCCCTACAGATGATTTAAATTTAAATGGTATGGTGGTTAGTTATGACAAAAGAGAATGATTCAATTTTAGTATTTGAATATTTCACTGCTTCTGGTGAAAAAGATAAATGTATTATTTCAGAAGCTGAAGCATTAATATTTGCACTTTTAGATGATTTGAAGGAGTATAATGTGGATTTGGTCATCAATGACTCATACAGTGACATCATAAAAAGGTATGATAATGTTAATCCAATTTTAATTAATCAGGATGTAGTTTCTTGGCTTGAAGTGAATGCAGATAAATTTAATAGTGCTATTTTCATCTCTGCAGAAAACAATAATAATTTATACAACATTGCTAAAATTCTAGAAGAAAATGATGTGAAAATATACAATTCTTCAGCTGAAGCTTGTCTTAAGGCATCTGATAAGTATGAAACTTATGAATCATTACCAATGGAAATTCCTCAACCAAGATCATTTAGATTTAAAATAGATTCAAAAGGGTATTGGAAAAGGGCAATTGAAAACTTGCATGAAAAATGGCAGTCTGCAGATCCATTAACTCCACTTAAATTAATTATTAAGCCATTAATGGGTGTAGACTGTGAAGATATTGTTGTAATAGAAAAAATCGAAGATTTGACTTTGGATTTGGATAAAATATTCAAGCCGGGTTCACGTGTTCTTGTTCAAGAATTTATCGAAGGAACTGATATTAGTGTCAGTTTAATTTCCGATGGTAAAAAAGCTATTCCGATAAGTCTAAACAGACAATATGTTGAATTAAAAGATGATAAAGGAACATATCTCGGAGGTAAATTACCTTTTGAAAGTGAATTTAAAGAAGAGGCTTTTGAAATTGCAAAAAATGCTGTTGAAGCAATTGAAGGTATGAAAGGTTTTGTTGGTGTTGATATGTTAATCAATGCTGATGAAAAAGATGTTTATTCAGTTTATTTATTAGAAATAAACTCCAGATTTACAACACCTTATGTTGGATTAAGCAAAATTGCTAATTTCAACATTGGAAAAACAATTATTGACTTAGTGGATGGTAATGTTAATATTGATGAATTGGATGTTTCATTAGATGGTGAAATTGAATTTAAGAAATCTGGAGATTCATTAGAAATTAGGAGACTATAATTATGAAAGTAGCAGGATTTGATATTGGTGGAGCAAACACTGATTTGGCAATCATTGACTTTGATGGAGAAGATATTAAAAATATTGAAGTTGATTTTGCATACCTCCCAATGTGGAGTAATAATGATGATTTATCAAGAGTTTTAATTGAGTTGATTGAAAAAATCTGCCCAGTGTCTGAAATTGATGCTGTAGGTATTTCAATGACTGCAGAACTTGTTGATGCTTATGACACTAAAAAAGATGGAGTCTTGGATGTAGTTAAAAAATGTGAAGAAACCTTTGATTGTCCAATAGCTTATGTTGGTATTGATGGGATGTTGTCTAAAGAAGAAATTGAAAAAACTCCTCTTAAAGCTGCTGCTGCTAATTGGATTGCTACAGCTCAAATTGCAACATTGATTTCTGATAACTGTATATTCATTGATACTGGAAGTACCACAACTGATATTATTCCAATCAAGGATGGAAAAGAATGTGCAATAGGTAAATCTGACTTTGATAGGTCTGCTACTGGTGAATTGGTATATACTGGTACTTTAAGAACAAACCTTGCAAGTTTCCTTGATAATGTGGAATTAAATGGAAAAGAATATCGTGTAGCTAGTGAATTATTTGCACAGACTGCAGATGTTTATACAGTTTTGGACTTAATCACTGAAGAAGACTATGTCTGCGATACTTTTGACGGTGAAAGCAAATCAAAAATAGACTGTGCTAAAAGAATAGCTCGTGTAGTATGTGCTGATTTGGAAATGTTGACAATGGATGAAATTATTGAAATGTCTAAATTTATCCATCAAAAACAAGTTGAACAAATTGCTGACGGATTAAAACAAGTTGTTGAAACTCAAAAATTAGATTTAATCGTTACAACTGGTCTTGGAAAAGATATTCTAGATAAAAAAGCAGCTGAACTCTTAGGTTTGGAAGTTAAATCTATGGGTGATATATTAACTGATGAAGAATGTGTTGTTGCACCAGCTGTTGGAACTAGTGTAATGATGAATAAGTATTTAAATTAAAAGATTTCCATCTTTTAATCTCTTTTTTTTAAAATTAGTACCAGACATCTTTTAGACCAAGTAAATAAGCACCAGTATTTGCTATTAAATGAATAACTAATGTTAATACTATAGCGATTGCAATAAATAATAAATTGATTTTTACAACCAATGAAACTAAAACTAATGCAATTATTAGGAAGTCTAATTGATCTAAAATAGGAGCAGGTTTTCCACGGCCAATTCCAATTCTTCTTTTTAAGAAACTTCCTAATGCATCACCAAGAAGTGCTCCAAAACCAAGTAAAAAACCTATTAATATTCCATTCGGAATGTCTGTTACAATGGGAGTTATTATTACTTGTCCATATGTAGAAATTATGTATGGTGCAAGATATCCTTGAATAATTCCAGTTATAATCCCAATAACTGTTCCTGCAATTAATCCTCTCCATGTTACTCCATCTCCAATCCAACGAATACCATTTTTATCAGATTTTCCAAAATCTACAGGTACTCCTCCACCGAACAGTAGTCCAGCACCATTTGAAAAGTATGATGGGAGTATAAAGTATAGTGTTGTAACACATGCAATTAGTAATATTTGAATATCAATGGCCATTTATTTGTCTCCACGTTATTTTTTTGTAAAAACTACTATATATTAATTAAGTTTAAATATTACCTTAATTTAAATATAATAATAATATATATGATAGTCCATTATTCAAATTATGGATTATATTTGAGGGTGATTTTTTTGAAAATTAAAAGTACTAAAAGTTTATGCCCAGTTTGTAATAAACCATTAGATGCGGAAGTTTATGAAGAAGATGGTAAAGTATTCATTAAAAAGACTTGCGATGAACATGGTGAGTTTATTAACACTTATTGGGGTAATGATGAGTTGTATCATAGAGCTGATAACTATGTTGCAGCTGTATCCTCTGTTGAAAATCCTTGCGTTGAAGATACTGCAAGTTGTCCAAGTAATTGTGGATTATGCTCTAAACATGAATCTTCCACTGTATTGGGATTAATTGATGTAACTAATAGGTGTAACTTAAGATGTCCTGTTTGTTTTGCTAATGCTGCTGTTGCAGGATACTTATTTGAGCCTACTCAGGATGAAATTAGACAAATGCTTAAAAACTTGAGAAACTTAAAACCTAATCCAACCCCTGCTATTCAATATGCTGGTGGGGAACCTACTGTAAGAAAAGACATTGTTGAACTTGTTGCAATGGCAAAAGAGGAAGGTTTCACTCACGTTCAAATAGCTACTAATGGTATTAGATTAGCTAAAAGGGAAAACTTGGCAAAAGATTTGAAAGCAGCTGGATTAAACACAGTTTACCTTGCTTTTGATGGTGTAACTCCTGAACCTTATATTAACAATAGAGGCAAAGACTTACTTCCATTTAAATTAGAAGCTATTGAAAACTGTAGAAAAGCAGGTTTAGGTATTGTTCTTGTACCTACTTTAATCAAAGGTATTAACGACCACCAAATCGGAGATATTATTAAGTTTGCATTTGACAATAACGATATTATTTATGGAGTTAATTTCCAACCAGTTTCATTCTCTGGAAGAACTCCTGCTGATCAAGTTGAAGCTCAAAGAATTACTATTCCTGATTTTGTTAACATTATTGAAGAACAAACTAAAGGTCAAGTTAAAACAAATGATTTCTATCCACCATCTGCTGTTGAACCAATCGCAAGATTCATTTCAGCTCTTGATGGTGAAGACAAACCTTCAGTTAACTTAAACTGTCACCAACACTGTGGTGTAGGTACTTATGTATTCAGAGAAAAAACTGAAGGACCTGGAAGAGATAATTTAATTCCGATTACAAACTTTATTGATGTTGAAGAGTTATTTAAAAAATTAGATGAATATGCAGATAAACTCATTGAAGGTAAATTTGGTGCTCGTCAAAAAGTTATTGCAAGTATGACTAAAAACCTTCCAAAATTAATTCATCCAAGCAAAACTCCTGATTACTTAGATATTAAAAAGATTTTTGTAGATGTGTTTACTAGAAGGTCTTACAGTGCATTAGGTGACTTTTCTAAAGATGCAATGCTTATTTCATGTATGCATTTTATGGATCCATTTAACTTTGATGAAGATAGAGTTAAAAAATGTGTTATCCATTATGCAACTCCTGACGGTAGAATCATTCCATTCTGTACTATGAATTCAATGTATCGTCAAGATGTTGAACAGAAGTTTGCAAAACCTTTGAAACAAAAAAAAGAATAATTTAATTTTTTAAATAGCCTTAACTTATTTTGTATTTGGGTAAATCCCAGATACTTATTTTTTTAATTTATTTTTATTGTGATATTTATGGATATTATTAAAGGAAAAACATGGACTTTTGGGGAAAATATTGATACTGATGTTATCATCCCTGGAAGATATTTAAGAACATTTAATCCTCAAGATTTAGCAGATCATGTATTGGAAGGAGAAAGGCCAGATTTCACAGCTAATGTTCAAAAAGGAGATATTATTGTTGCTGATGAAAACTTTGGTTGCGGATCCTCAAGAGAACAGGCACCTGTAGCTATTAAAACTGCTGGTGTTAGTGCAATTGTTGCAAAATCATTTGCAAGAATTTTCTATAGGAATGCAATCAATATTGGATTGCCGGTTATTGTTAGTGATATTGAAGCTAAAGACGGAGACATAATTAGCATTGATTTATCAGAAGGTACATTAGTTAATGAGACCACTGGTGATAGTGAAACTTTTGAACCGTTTAAAGAGTTCATGTTAAGTATATTGGAAGATGGTGGATTAGTTAACCATTATCTTAATGAAACTGATTAAGGAGGCATAAAAAATGGAATGTCCGATTTGTGGTTCTGATAATGTTGAAATTTTAAATGCAAAACAGAAATCATCTAAAACAAAAATCATGGAAGAGTACTTATTAAGATGTGAAGATTGTAATCATGTCTTTAGAGATGTCTTTTCTGCAAAAAAACCTAAACCTTACAGATTAATTATTTCTGAACACGACAAATCTCACAATACTACAATTGATTTATCTCCAAGTGATGAATTGAAAAGTGGTGATGTGTTGCTTTCTGATTTAGGTCAAGTTGAAGTAACTAGTATTGAAGTTGGAGATAAAAGAGTAAACAAATCAAAAATTGAAAATATCAATACTATATGGGCTACATCCACGGAAATTCCTGCACGTATTGGTTTTTCAGTTGATTTGCATGGTGAAGTCGATTCCTATAAATTAGATTTGGATAGGGATTTTGAAATCGCTCCTGGTGATGTAGTCAAAATAGACAAACACATTGTTAAAGTTCATGTTATTAAAACTAGGGATAGAAAATTAACTTCTGGATTTGCAAAAGCTCATGTTATTAAAAGAGTTTATTCAAAACCAGTTAGATTTAATAATTTTGATTATGATTTAACTAAAAATATATTTAAGAAAACTAAAAAACCTTCTAGAGTAGAATAAAATGAAAGTATATATTGAATCTTACGGTTGTACATTTAATAAAGCTGATGGACAGATTATTGCAGGTAATCTTCAGGAAAACAACATGGATATTGTGGATTCCATGGAAGAGGCAGATGTTATTATTGTAAATACCTGTTATGTTAAATTACCTACTGAAAACAAGGTCACTTATAGAATTCAAAAGCTTCAAAAGGAATTCCCAGATAAAAAAATCATTGTTGGAGGATGTATGGTTGAAATAGATCCTGAAAAATTAGATAAAGTAGCTCCTAATGCTTCATGGATTGGACCTCATCAATTAAATAAATCTGCAGATGTCGTTGAAGCTACATACTGTGGCGATGTCGTTCGTGAATCTGGATTTTCAAAAGAACCTAAAGTAAATGTTCCTAAAGTTATGGATGATAGTTTAGTTCATATTATCCAAATCTGTGAAGGTTGTTTGGGGGCATGCACATTTTGCTGCACTCGTTTTGCTCGTGGACCATTAAACAGTTACCCAATTGAGGACATTAAGCAAGAAGCGAAAAGAGCTATTGAAAATGGTGCTTGTGAAATTCAGCTCACTGCACAGGATACTGCAGCATTTGGTCGGGACAGTGGTGAAAAGCTATCAGATTTAATTAAAGAAGTGGCTAATTTAGATGGTGATTTCCGTATTCGTGTTGGAATGATGCATCCTAAAAATATTTTAAATGATGTTGATGAGATAATTGATGCTATGAAACATCCTAAGGTATATAATTTCATTCATTTACCTATTCAAAGTGGAAGTGATAAAGTTTTATCTGAAATGAGAAGAGGTCATACTATTGATCAATATCTTGATATTGTCTCAAAGTTTAAAAATGAAATTCCTGATTTGACCTTGGCTGTGGATATTATTGTTGGTTATCCTACTGAAACTGATGATGATTTCAATCAGACTGTTGAATTGCTTGAAACAATAAAACCAAGTTTAATTCATTTATCAAAATATCAGCATAGGAAAGGTGCAATTTCTTCATCTCTTAAAGAAATTCCTCATGAAGTCATGAAGAAAAGATCAAAATTCTTATCTGAGATTAAATCAAAAATTACTGAAGAAGAAAATAAAGAATTAGTCAATTCCAATCAAAAAGTGTTAGTTATTGAAAAAGGTTCCAAAGGTGGATTTGTTGCAAAAACAGATTCCTATATTCCAGTTATTGTTGATGATGCAGAATTAGGATCCTTTGTTAATGTTAAAATAACTGATGCGACTGCTACTTATCTCAAAAGTGAATTGATAAAATAATTTTTTTATTTTTTTATTTATCTTATTTTTCATATTAATGTTAATTTTTTCCTTAATTTTTTTGTAATGCTCATAATATTTTCTTAAATTTAAAAGTATATTCTAATAGGTGATAAGTTATAATATAAGCGAGAAATAGCCATTATTACCGATACCTTTATATACTATTGTGTACTATCTTTTAATTGGAGGTGTAATTATGAGTGAATTACCAATCGCACCAGTCGGTCGTATCTTAAAAAATGCTGGCGCACAAAGAATTAGTGACGATGCAAAAATTGCATTAGCTGAAGCATTAGAAGAAAAAGGTGACGATATAGCTAAAAAAGCTGTAAATTTCGCACGCCACGCTGGTAGAAAAACTGTTAAAGCTGAAGATATCAAATTAGCAATCAAATAGATTTTCTAATTAGTTATTTTTAAAAAGCTTTTAATAATAAAATCTATTGGCCATTTTTCTGGTCAATTTTTTTTATTTTTTAAAATTTTGCTACCTGTTCTGCATGATTTAGAAAACTTTATATACTTCTTAATACAAACTATAGTATGTTGTGTAGGACCGGTGGTCTAGGGGTATGATTCCTCTTTGACGTGGAGGAGATCACGAGTTCGAATCTCGTTCGGTCCATATGCCATGGTAGTTCAGATGGGAGAACGCTAGACTGAAGATCTAGATGTCGCTGGTTCAAGTCCGGCCCATGGCATTTACTTTTCTAACTATTTTTATTGTTATTTTTTATTTACATATTTATTTTAGGTTTATTTATTTTAATTGATATTTTAATATTTTGGAGAGATTTTTTTGTTTAATTTCAATGATAATTTTAAAGATTATGATTCAGTAACTATAAAAAATGAACTGCTTGCAGGATTAACAACATCTCTGGCATTAATGCCTGAATGTATTGCATTTGCGATTGTTGCTCATTTATCTCCTTTGGTGGGATTGTATACAGCAGCAATTATCTGTTTGATTACTGCAATTTTGGGTGGTCGTCCTGGATTGATAAGTGGTGCTGCAGGAAGTGTTGCTGTAGTTAGTGTTGCTTTAGTAGTAAATTATGGTGTTGAATATTTATTTTTAGCTGTTATTTTAATGGGAATTATCCAGATTCTAGTTGGTTATTTTAAACTGGCAAAATTTATTCGTTTAGTTCCTCAGCCTGTTGTTTATGGTTTTTTAAATGGGTTGGCAATAATAATTTTTTTATCTCAATTCAATCAGTTTAAAACAGCTGCAGGAGCATGGTTAAGTGGAACTCTTCTTATAATTATGTTAATCTTAGTAGGAATTAGTGCTGCAATAATGTATTTTTTACCAAGATTTACAAATAAAGTTCCAAGTGGTCTTGTAGCTATTGTTGTCGTTGCTGTTATTAATTTTGTTTTTATGTTAAACACTAAAACTATTGGGGATATTGCAAGTATCTCTTCAGGTCTTCCTAGTTTTCATATTCCTATGGTTCCTTTAACTTTTGAATCATTGGCTATTGTTTTACCTTATGCGATATTAATGGCATCTGTAGGGTTAATTGAAACATTACTGACAGTTAATGTTGTTGATGAAATGACAAATACTCGTGGTCGTGCAAATCGTGAAAGTATTGGTCAGGGTGTTGCAAACCTGTTATGTGGATTTTTCCAAGGAATGGGTGGATGTGCAATGGTTGGTCAAACAATGGTTAATTTGGAGTCTGGAGGTTTAAAACGTTTAAGTGGGGTTATTGCAGGTATTTCAATATTCGTAATAATTATTTTTGGTTCTTCAATTGTAGACATTATTCCTATGGCAGCATTGGTTGGTGTTATGTTTATTGTTGCAATTAACACATTTAAATGGTCAAGTTGGAGAATGCTGAAACATGTTCCTCGTGTTGATCAAGCAGTAATGGTTATTGTAACTGTAGTTACTGTTGTTTTGAATAACTTGGCCATTGCTGTTTTGATTGGTGTAATAATATCTGCATTAAACATGGCTTGGGAAGGTTCTAAAAGAGTAAGTGTTGTACCTTCTTTTGATGAGAAAAATAATGTGCAATACTATGAAATTAAGGGACCACTGTTCTTTGCAAGTACGGCTAATTTCAAGTTAGCATTTGATTTTAATTTAAATGCTGATGTTGTTGTTATTAACTTTTTAAATTCAAGAATTGTTGACCAGTCTGCAATTGTTGCAATTGATGAAGTTTCAAATAGATATCGTGAAAAGGGAATTAAGGTTTTATTAAGTCATTTAAGTTCAGACTGCTATGAACTTTTGGATGGTGCAAACGAGTTTATGGAAGTTGATATCCTAGAAAATCCTTATTATAGGATTCCCTCCAATGAATTAGATTAAAAATGGTGATGGTATTTTTTAATCTATAAAGTGATTGGTTTTGGTTTTACCTGTGTGTTTTCTCTTAAATCTTTATATCTTTTGACAATTTCATAGCCATGATCACTACTGATTTTGTCTGCTCCGCCAGTTAAAATTTGGTTAGCAAATTTATATTGGGTAATTCCACCACTTATTTCAATTTTGACTGTAGGAGCATATTTTTGAATAATGTTTATATCATTGACATGTTCAAAAATGTGACTTGGGGACAAAAAGCCGGTTGCAGTTTTTACAACATCTGCTCCACCTTTTTCAGCAGCTTTTGCAGCATTAGCTTTTTGATAGTCTTCCAATGCTTTTGTTTCAATGATTACTTTTAAAATTTTGTCTCCGATTGTTTCTTTTATTTGTTTGATTTCATTTTCAAGTAGTTTGTAGTTTTCATCTTTTAAATGACTTAAATTAATAACTACTTCAAATTCGTCAACGCCTTTGTCCAATAATGATTTTGCTTCAGCTACTTTTCCATTAGTATCTTCAAAACCTAATGGGAAACCGATAACACTTCCAACTTTGATATTGGTATCTTTTAAGGTTTCTTTTGCAAGTGTAACATAGGTAGGGGAAACAACAACAGAATTGAAGTTGCATTCTTTTGCTTTTTCAAGGAACTCCACCATTTCACTTTCAGTAATCATGTTATTTAAATTAGTGTAATTTATTAGACTTGCTAATTCTTTTGAGTTTTTTATATTGTATGCCATATTATCACTCTCTTAATTAGTTTGTATTTGTACGAACATTGTATTTAAATGTTGTTATATTATTCTTTTCTTCATGTATGGTCCGACTTTTTCATAACCGAATTTACGATAATAATTTCTTGTTCCAATTCCACTGATTATTGCTATTTCTTCTTTTCCATTGTCAATAGCTAAATTTTCAGCTTCTTTTAGAAGTCTTTCTCCAAATCCAGTATGTTGGCCTATTTGAGGATTTTTATTCCCTATTTTTATCATGTTTCCATAAACATGCAATTCCCTTACGAGTGCTGTTTTATCAGTAATTTCTTCTCTGAAATGATCTGCAGAGGGGAAACGTAATCTTAAGAATCCAGCAATACTTTCCTCATTAATGTCCTCTATGGACAGGAAGTTCTCGACTCCTCCACATGCATTATAATTCTCTTTAAATAATTCAAAGTCATCCAATCCATATTGTTTTGATGTTTTTTTATGTCCAATTTCACGACAGCGGATGCATTGACAGTTTATGTGTTCTTTGTCTAATCTGTTGTAGACAAGTTCTCCTAAATTTGATTTTTTAACACCTGCCTCAATCAATGTTGAAGGGATGTCTCTTTGAATTCTCATTGTTCTGACCCATTTCGGAAGAATCTTTTTAATTTTAACAATTAATTCAACGGCTTCTTCATCGGTATATGGTGCGTATTTCCCTTCGGCCCATAAGTCATATAATTCACTGTCTTTAGTAACAAGACAAGGATAAATCTTCAACATGTCTGGTTTAAAATTATCATCGGTGAACAACTGTTTAAACATTTTTAAATCTTGTTTTTCATCTGAAAATAAACCAGGCATCATATGCATTGCAACTTTGATTGCAGAATCTCTTAAAAGCTGATTCGCTTCAACAACATCTGCAATTTTATGTCCCCTTTTTATCTTTGTGTATAATTCATCAGATAATGTCTGGACACCAAGTTCAACTCTTGTAACACCAAAATCAAGCATTCTGTTGATATGGTCTTTTTTACAATAATCTGGGCGTGTTTCAAAGGTCATTCCAACACATCTTACTTTGGAATTTTCATTAGCCTTTTGAACATCATCTATTAAAACATAATCATTTGGAGCATAAGTTTTCAAAACACCTTTCTCAAATGACCTTATCTCATCATAGTCTAAATTGTAGTCATAATTTGTCGGTTTATTTTCAATTATTAAACCAAAATCAGTCATTGCTTTAAGGCATTGTGATACAAACCATTCTTGATAACATAAATCCCTTGAAGGAAATGTTCCGCCCATTATGATTAATTCAACTTTATCAATGGGATGTCCAATCTTTTTTAGCTGTTTTAATCTATTGAAACACTGAACATATGGATGAAATTCATACATTCTTCCCCTAAGTGCAGCAGGCTCTTCACCAGTATAGCTTGGAGGTGCTATGTCACTTTCAGGACAGTAAAAACATCTTCCATGAGGACATTTATGTGGATGGCACATCACAGCAACAATTGCAACACCGGACATGGTTCTTGTTGGTTTTTTCTTTAATATTCCAGAAACAAGCTCTTTTTCTTCAGGTTTTGCAAATTCCAAAATGTCTGCATTACTCATGAACCTGGATAATTTTAAATCACGGCAAAGTTGCCTTTTTTCAACTTCAAGATCACGGCGTGTGGCAATTTTACCATTAAGAATGTCATTTATTATTGTTCGACATGCTTTTTCCATTATTTCTTACCTCATTTATTAATAGTTAATTTTATATTATGATTGTATTTAAATATTTGATGATTTAAATATAATAGTATAAATTTCTTAGGTGAAACTATGCAAATTAAAGAATTTTTAGGTTCTGTTGTTTTAGATAAAAACGCATACGAAGTTGGTAAAGTAAGTAATGTTGAATTTGATCCAGCAACTGGTAAAATTGATGAAGTTACTTTAACTTTACAAAAAAATATCTTTTCTAAAGATGAACTTGTAATTAGTTTTGAAGATATTCAAACTATCGGTGCTTATGTTATCTTAAACAAAGAAATTCCAAAAGAAGCAGAAGAAGCTGAAGAAGTAGAAGCTGAAGCTGTTGAAGTTGAAATAGAAGAAGACGAATAAACATAAGGTTTTCAAAATGGTTTTAGATGCAAGAGATATAGAAATTCCTTTAAATTCTCATGTAAGGTATGTTGATACTGGAACCATGGGTGAAGTTGTTGATGCAAAAACAACTGATGGCATTGGTTGGGTTAAAATCAGTAAAACTGGTTTATGGTATAAATCTAGCCATGTTGAATTATTAGAGGAAAAAGATATCAAAAAGAGTTCTTGGGGCGCTGGTAGAGATCTTGATGTTGAAGATTTAAAAGAAAAATCAATGGGCTTCGAAGAACTTGAATTATCCAGTGATGCTGGTAATGGTGGAGGTTAAATCCACCTTTTTTTAATTTTTTACAAATAACTTTATTTTTTCAGCAAGTTTCGGTCCTATGCCATCAATTTTTTGCAACTCTTTTTCAGAAACATTACTTAAATCATTTCCAAATATTTTTACAAGATTTCTAGCTCTTTTTCTACCGAGTCTTTTTACTCCAATCACTAATGGGATAATATCTGGTTTAACTCCATAGTATAATCTAGCGGAAAGAATATCGTATTCTTTTAGATTAGAATAGTCGCCCAATACTTCAGAAGTATTTTTTGCGAATTTCACAAGGCGTGATGCTTCATAAGCAGACCTTCTGGTTGAAGCTGAATAAACATTGTACTTGTTTTCTATATCAAATTCACTTCTTTCATTAATCCATTCAATCAATGAAACTGTTGTTGCTTCAATGTTTCCAAGGTCAACAGCAAATAATCCACATTCAGATAATTTTTCCTGTACGGGGTCTTTTGATTTTCTTCCTTTGAATGTGATTAATGGCAAGTCGGGAGTTTCAGCTAATGCATAAATGAATTCTTCTACATTAATTTCACTAATATCTGAAACATATTCTTTAATTTTAACTGCTGTTTCTACTGCATAATTTGATTTAGCAATTAAGTTACCGAATTCAGTTGTTTTAAGTCCTTCTGGTGTTGCCCTTATAATTCCATTTTGAAGTAAAAAACTTAATGCATTTTCAAGTTCATATTTTAGACTGTCTGCTGCAAAAAATGCCATTGATGGATTGTTGTTCATTTGATAGCCATAAAGTGTTTTTCCAAAGAACTCAGTAAGTTCATCTAGATTTTTAGAAAGGGAAGATGCTATCTGTGCAATTATCTGTTTGTAAATTGCATCTTTATTGTCAACCAATTTGGAATTTGTTTGCTCAATCTCTCCTTCAACATAATATTCTTCTAGATTCTGGGCTTCATCCATTGTTTTTGCAATAAGATAAGAGTATCCAACATCATCGTATTGTGGCCTACCGGCCCTTCCAGACATCTGTTCATAATCAAAAACAGGTATTGGTTGTGGGCCTTGGCTAGTCCAACGTGTATGGTCTCTTATTACAACAGTCTTAGAAGGTAAATTCACACCATACATTAAACTAGGTGTGGCAGTAATCATTAAAATGTTCCCATTTCTAAATTCATCTTCAATTATCTCTTTCTGTTCATTAAAAAGCCCTGCATGGTGGAATGCAACTCCTTTCTCAACAGATTCAGCTAATTTCACACAGGTGCTTGTTGGAAGTGATCCTTTTTTTTCAGGAACTGCCAATAACTTTTCTGCAACTTCCTTGAATCTTTGCTTTTGATCTTTGCTGAGTTTTTTATTAATTTTCTTAGCAACATATGTGGCTAAGCTCTCTGTAAATCTTCTTGTAGAAACGAATGCTAATGCCTGTGAGTTATCGTTCATTGCCTTTTCTGCAATTTTGACGATAACATCATTTTTATTTTTTGTATTAAACATCTCAGCATCCAGTACTTCCTTATGTAATGGTACTGGTCTGTAATCGTGTTCTACACATGTTCCTTCAAGCCATCCTTCAATTTCTTCAATATTTTTTAGGGTAGCTGAAAGTGCGATTATCCTCATGCCGGGATTAATTATTTTAGCTCTTGTAATGGCTGCTTCAAGTGTTGGTCCTCTTGAATATTCTCCAATCATATGGAATTCATCAATAATTAATGTATCAACATCTCTAAGTACATTCCAGGAAAATCTAGTAAGTGCATCAAATGACTCAAAAACCATGACTGATAAATCTGCGCTAGATGGATGTTTTCCTACATTGATTCCATGTTCTTCAAATGCTTTAAATTCTTTGACTTTTTCATTTTGAATTGAAAGAAGTGGTGCTGCATAGACTGCTTTTCCACCATTTAATATGGTTTTTAAAGCAGGTAATACTCCTAAAACTGTTTTACCACTTGCAGTAGGTATTGAAATTATATAATTGGATTTGTCATCTAAATATCCGGATTCAATCACTGCTTTTTGAGCAGGATTAAAATCTTTAATGTAGGGATATGCGCTATTGATTATTTTTTTAATATCAGTATCTAAATTTTCCATTTTAATCAATTTATTTTTATTTTTCTTATGTATATTAAACATTTGTAGAGAGCATTTGAAATCTATTGTAAATAGGTAACAATTATATATTACTAATTTATAAAGTTACAAATAATTAATAATTAGGAGAGATTTATTATGGCAATTAAAGTAGAAGTATTTTCAACCAATTCCTGCCCACACTGTCCTGCAGCTATCGAAGCTGCTCAAAATGCAAAAGATAAATTAGGCGATGCAATTGATGTAGAATCTATTAAAATCGATGAAAACATTGATAATAGACAAAGAGCTATGGATTATCAAATCATGGCTGTACCTACTATTGTAATTGATGGTGCGGTCACTTTTGTTGGTGCACCTACCGAAACAGAACTTATTGAAAAATTAGAATCTATGTTATAGATTCTCTCTTTTTTTATTCTTTTTTTATAAAATGACAAATGATAATTATACTGGTGTAACAACAGGTACTGTAGCAACTGCATGCTCTCTTGCAGCATTGGATGCTATCTTAGATACTCCAGATATTGCTTGTGTTAAAGTTGAAACTCCAAAAAAATATTTAGATATACTAATTGATGAATGTAAATTAATTTCTTCTTCCAAATCATATGCTGTGGCTCATAAAAATCCATATAATGACCCGGATGTTACTGTAAATTTAGATATCGTGTCTACAGTTGAACTGTTTGATAAAAATGATGAAAAATGTAATGTCCTCATAACTGGGGGTGAGGGTGTTGGAATAATTACAAAACCTGGTCTTCAAATACCTATTGGGGATTATGCAATTAGTCCGGTGCCTCGTCGAATGATTATCAAGAATTTATCAAGTAAAGTTCCAGAAGGTAAAATTGCTAAAGTAACTATTTCTATTCCTGAAGGTAAAAAAATAGCTAAAAAAACCATGAATCCTAAATTGGGTATTATTGATGGAATCTCAGTTCTAGGGACTACTGGAATAGCAAGATCAATGTCTAGTGATGCATATAAGAATTCAATTGTAAAACAGATTGATGTTGCTGTTGCATCAAATATTGAAAATTTAATCTTTGTTCCAGGTAATATTGGTGAAAAATTGGCATTGAAACAATTGGACATTAGAAAAGAACAAATTATTCAAACTGGTAATTTTGTCGGGTTCATGTTTGAAGAAGCAGTTAAACGGGGAATTACAAAATTCACTTTCTTCGGTCATATGGGTAAATTAATCAAAGTTGCGGGGGGTATTTTTGACACTAAGCATGCTGTTGCTGATGGCAGACGTGAAATAATGGTTACTCATGCAGCATTATGTGGTGTGGACCAAATGCATCTCCAAAAGTTATTTGATTCAAAAACAACTGATGGTATGATGTCTATTTTGGATGAACTTGAAATTTCAGTTGAGGTTTCAAATAGTATTGCATCTGCAATTCATGATAGATGTATGCAACGTTTTGAATTGGATTTAAATGTTATATTAGTGGATATGGAAGGTAATTATTTAAACAATAATTTCATTATATAATATTAGTGATTAATTGGAGTTTTGTTTTATGAAAATAGCTATGGTAGGTCAATTTCCACCGCATGTAGGTGGTGTTGGTGTTCATATTCATACCTTATCAAAGAAATTAGTTGAAGAAGGTCATGAAGTTTATGTGATTACTTATCCTCACAAAGAAATTAAAGATATTGATGGAATTCATGTTATTGGAACTAAAGGGCTTAATATTCCTGGTGTCAGGGGATTAATGTTTAAGATGAATGCTAAAAAAGCATTGGAAGAACTTTTAGAAAAAGAAGATATTGATATTATTCATGGTCATTATTTATTCCCGGCAGGTGCAGCTGCCGTTGAAGTGGGTAAAGAACATGGGATTAAAACATATGTTACAGCACATGGTTCTGACATGTTTGAATTATATAAAAAACAGCCATTTATGAGATCTCCAGTTAAAAAAGTTTTAAGAGATGCTGATGGTGTTTTTGCAGTAAGTAATGCATTAAAACATGAGATTATTGCAACTGGAGTCACTGGCATAGCCAATAAAACAAAATTGTCCTGGAATTCTGTAGATATCAATAAGTTTTCATCAAAAGCAAATGATTCATTTAAAAAAGAAAATAAACTTGAAGATAAACCAATAGTGCTTTTTGTTGGTAATTTAATTAAAAGGAAAAATGTTGAATCATTATTGGAAGCTAAAAAAGTATCTCAAAGCGATTATTATTTAGTGATTGTTGGTGATGGTCCACTATTTAAAAAATTAAGCAAAAAAGTTGAAGAAGAAAATATTCATGATGTAATATTTACAGGTTCTAGAAATGATGTCGAAAATATCATTCCAAGTTGTGATGTGCTAGTTTTACCATCATATTCAGAAAGCTTTGGTTTAGTTTTAATTGAAGCGTTAGCATGTGGAAAGCCAGTTATTGGAAGTGATGTTGGTGGTATCACTGAAATTATCAATAATGATGTTGGTTTACTTGTAAATCCAAATAAGGTGTCTTCTATTGCTAAGGCAATTGATACTATAATTGGAGATGATGATTTTAGATTAATTTTATCACTTAATGCTCGTAATAGGGCAATTGATTTTTCAGAAGTGACAATCCCCTATGATGAGGTTAACTAATGAAACAAACTGTTAGATCTCCAGGTTCTGCAACAATTATCAATGCAATTGCAACAGGTTTCGGTTCAGCTTTTGGTATTGGTTTGGACATAAAATGTAATGCTAAAACAATTAGTGAGGGAATAATCTGTTCTAATGATGTTGGTGCAGGCACTGGTTTAATGGAATTATGTGCTCAAAGGGTGTTTAATCATTATGATATTGATAGTTCTGAATTTGGTATTGACTTGAAAACAAAATCCAATTTACCTATGGCGTCAGGATTGTCTAGTAGCAGTGCTTCATCCAACGCTATTGTTAAAGTTGTCTCTTCAATCATATCTGAGGAATTTAATTTAAAACCTCTTGATAATTTGGAAGTAATTAATATGGCAATTGATGCATCACTTGAAGCAGGAGTTACTATTACAGGTTCATTTGATGATGCAACTGCATCTTACTTTGGTGGTGTTGTTGTAACTGATAATAAAAATAGGGAGTTTATTATTCGCGAAGAGATGGAAGATTATCCAGTATTAGTTTATATGCCTAATTATTATTCTAAATCCGGTGATTCAAATCCTGATAGGATGAAATTATTAGCGCCATTAGTTGAAACAGCGTTTGACTTTGCTAGAAATAAAGATTATTTCAAAGCATTGAATTTGAATGGATTATTGTATTCTGCAACTTTAGGGTTCAATTCATCAATTGCTATTGATGCACTTGAATCTGGAGCGATAGCTTCTGGTTTATCTGGAACTGGTTCATCTTTTGTTGCAGTTGCAAGTGAAGATAAAATCGATAATATTAAATATTCATGGGAGAAATATGAAGGTACAGTACTAGAAACAAAAACTGATAACGTAGGTTGTAAGATATTATGAAAAAAATATATTTTGTGCTGCTGCTAATCGTTGTGCTGAGTAGCATCTCATTAGTTTCAGCAGCTGAAAATGTATCTACTTCGGATAATCTATTGGGAGTGGATAATGTAGATACATTATCTAAAAATATTGATGCTGTTTCTAATGTTTCACCAGTATCGAATGATGTTGTAGCTTCAGAAAATTCTTCAAATGATGGAGGACCTTCTGTAAATGGTACTGATGATTCAATTAATCAAACTAATTCATCAAATAATTCAAGTTCAGATGATGATGTTAAGGAAAAGCCTGTCGTGACTAAAGTTGTAACAAAAGATGTTTCATCAACATATGGGACTATTATGAATTATAATGTCAAAGTTCTTGATCAATTTGGTCAACCTATGGCAGGTAAGTCTGTTGCAGTGACTATTGGCAAAAAAACAGTTACAAAGGTCACTGATGATAGTGGGATGGTTACATTCACACTTAATTGTCAAGCAGGTAAATATGTAATTAAATATAAAGTGGATGCAATAAGTGGTTCTAATTCATATAATGTTAAGAATAAAATCACAATGTCTACTTTGAATTGGGGTATTAAAGGTGATGTTTCTAAAGTTAGTTTAATTAAAAAGAACATGCCTAATAATGCTTGGGTTAAAAAGGCTGTTGCAGCAACTAAAAATGGTATTCCTTTATTGAAATTTGTTGGAGGTAAAGGAAAGATTGTTTTCATGACTGCTGGTGTTCATGGTAATGAGTTGTCTTCTCAGGTTGCTGCAATGAAAATGATTGACTATTTAACTAAAAATCCAATTAGTGGAACTGTTTACATAATGCCTTTTGTTAATGTAAAAGCAATTGCTAAAAAAGTAAGATATACTGATAACGATTATAATCGTATAGCTTCTAAATCTGGAACTATACCTAATAAAATTGTCAACTTGGTTGTTAAGTATAAATGTAATGCATATGGTGACTTCCACACTACAAAACCGGGAGGTGCTCCTGGAAAAGATATTGTGATGGCATCCAAGAATTCTAAATGTAAAAGTGCAGATCTTGCAGCATATATTGCTAAATATTCTAAAGTAAGTAAGAAGATTTACAGTTATACTGGTCAGAAATATCCTGGTGCATTGTTTGAATGTGTTGCTAAAAAGGGTATAACTGGAGTTATTTGTGAAGTTGCACTTCCACATAATACTGTAACAACAAAAACAGTTACTACATCATTTAACATGATGAAATACTTCTTGAAATATAATTCAATTATATGAGTGGTGTCATGAAGAGAATTTATTCAATTTTCATCATTTTCTTTTTTTATTTTTAATTTCTGCAGTCAGTGCTAATGATAATGCTACTTTTGAAAATTCAACGGCATCTGTGGAGTCTAATGATTTAGATATTAATCTGAATTCTAGTTTTGAAGTTAATGCTACATCAAATGCAATTGTTCCTTCTAAAATAGAAACTAATGATTTGGTTAAATATTATGGAAATGGTTCTCAGTTTCATTTTCGTGTATTGGACAAGGACAACAATCCAGTCTCTGGTTTAAATGTTGTATTGAAACTTAATGGGAAAGAGTATGTTAAATCTACAGATAAAAACGGTTCTGGATATCTTGTAGTTAATAAGATTCTTCTGGAAATATACTATTTCAACATCCTGCAATAATTTGTCTGTTAAAAAATACAATTAATATACTTTCAAGAGTTTCTACAAAGGATGTATTTTCTACTTATGGTACTAAAACAAAATTTTCTCTCACTCTTCTGGATAAACAAGGTAAATTGATGAATGGGATGTTAGTTAAATTTACTGTAAATGGCAAGACATATAATAGATACACAAATAGTTATGGTGTTGCAAATCTTGCTCTTAATCTGCCTGCCGGGACTTACACTATCAGGTATTCTGCTGATGGTATTTCTGGAAAGAATAATTATGTTGTAAAGAATTATTATAAGATCACTACATACAAATGGAACTCAGGTGCAGATATTACAAAGAATAAAAGAATTAAAAGCAATATTCCTAATTCTGCGTTAGTTAAAAAAGTAGTTAAAGCAGCAAAATCAGGCACTCCTGTAATTAAATTTAAGGGAGGTAATGGAAAAGTTGTTTTCATGACTGCTGGTGTTCATGGTAATGAGTTGTCTTCTCAGGTTGCAGCAATGCAGATGATTCAATACTTGGAGAAACATCCGATAAAAGGTACTGTTTATATCATGCCGTTTATGAATCCTAAAGGAACTGCAGCTAATGTTCGGGATTATCATGGAATTCATTTGAATAAAAAAGCAAATGTTAAAGGAACTATTTCATATAAAACAGTGCAATTGATTGTAAAGTTCAAATGCAAGGCATATGGAGATTTTCATTGTTCAAAGCCTGGTGGAAAGCCTGGTTGTGATGTGGCTATGGGAACTTACAAGCCAACTCTTAAAAGTGCAACTCTTGCAAAATATATTGCTAAACATAGTAAAGTAAAATATATTATTTATAAAAAAGCAGGTGCGGAATATCCTGGTGCTTTAGAAGATGTTGTTAGCTTAAAACATATTCCTGCTGTTACATGTGAAGTCAAAACTCCTCATGGTGCTATTGTGAAGGGATCAGTTCCAAAATCACTATCTATGATGAAATCATTCCTTAAATTTAATTCATTGATTTGAGGATTAATCATATAGTTTATATACTATGATAATAATAAATTATATTATTATCATTATTATCAATTTGGTGATTTTTTTGAATGGAAGTTATGAAATAAAATCTTTTAAAAACGAAAAAGAAGCTGAGGAACTTCTTAATGTGTCAAGGAAATCTATTGATGAAATTGATAATCAATTAGTTGATTTAATTTCTCAGAGAACCGCTCTTGCAATAGATATAGCTAGTTCTAAAGAATATTTGAAAATGGAAGTTTTAGATAAATCTAGGGAACAAGTTGTTCACGATAAAATTAGACGATTAGCTGAGAAAAAAGGTCTTGATGTTGATATTATTAATCAAATAGTAGATATGTTGACTATTTTAAATAAAAATGCGCAAAAAGAAATTTTAAGGAGGAATGTTGATGGGAAATATTAGAACTTCATTTGTTAAACGTTTAGCTAAAGAACTTATCGAAACTCACAATGGTGTTTTCACTACTGATTTTGACGAAAACAAAAAATTAGTACAAGAATACTCTACTGTAAGTACTAAACATTTAAGAAATAAAATTGCAGGATATGTAACTAGGCTTGTAAGGTTAGAACAAACCAGAGAATAAGCTTTTTTTCATATTTTTTATTACTCTTTTTTTATTTAATTATTTTTAATTTTAAACTTTTTTTTACCGTATTTATTTTATAAAGTTTATTAATATGGTCATATAAAAATATATACGGATATTTTGTTTGATATTATAACAAAATTTCATGAATTTTTAAGAAATAGGTGAACTTAATGGATTTAATAGTAGTAAAATTCGGTGGAACCTCGGTGGGTAATGGTTCCAGGATTAAAAAAGCGGCGCAGTCCGTAGTAAATGAGTATATGAAAGGCAGTCAAGTAGTAGTTGTTGTCTCAGCTGTTAACAAGACTACTGATGACCTCATCGGATTATCTGATGAAGCTATTGGTACAAGTTTAACTGACAAGCAGAAGGCAGAAATTATGGCTATGGGTGAATTAACTAGCGCTAGATTATTCTCAGCAACTATTGAATCATTAGGTGTAAAATCTGAATTTATTGATCCTTATAATAAATTATGGCCAATTGTCACTGATTCCAATTCTTTAGAAGCTAAAATTGATTTAAATACTACTAGCATGAATGCTGAAGGAATCAAACAACTTGTCAATCAAGGTGTTATACCTGTTATATGTGGATTCTTAGGAAAAGGACCTAGTGGAGAAATTACTACCTTAGGGAGAGGTGGAAGTGATATCACAGCATTTTTAATGGGACATTGCTTAGATGCTAATGAAGTTGTTATTGTTACTGATGTAGATGGTGTAATGTCAACTGATCCTAATAAAATTGAGGATGCAGAATTGTTAGATACAATTTCTGTTGAGGAATTAAGAGATTTGGCTACTCATGGAGCACAAGTTTTACATCCTAATGCATTAAAATATAAAGATCCATTAATAAGTGCAAAAATAATTAATTTCGCAAACGGTGATTTAACTTCAAAGGGTACCCGTATTGTAGGACCTTTTGAAGGAGAAATGTTAAAATGTGTTACCATTTATAAAGATCCTATTTCACTTATAGCTATTGTTGGAGAAGCTATGCTTAAAAAAGTTGGTTTAATGGCTAAATTAACCACTGCTCTTGCAAATGAAGGTATTAATATCTTTGGTATGTCTGCTGGTCAAAATTCAATCACTGTATTTGTAAACAAATCTGACTCTAACAAAGCATATCTCTTATTACATCAGTTGGTTATTGATACTGATGTGTTAAGTTCATTATCACTTGGAAGAGATACTGCAATGATAACTTTTGTCAGTCCTGATATTATTGAGACTCCGGGAATTATCTCAGATATTACAGAGCCGCTTAGAAAAAATAACATTAACATTTTAGAAATTACTTCCTCACAAACTGCTGTTGTATTGTTTGTTGATTGGGAAGATGGTGAAAAAGCACATAAATTAATTACAGAGGTTTTAGAATGAATTTTGAAGGAACATATGTTGCTATGGTCACTCCATTTACCAAAGAAGGAACTTTCTATGAAGAAGGTTTCAGGTCAAATATTAATTATTTAATCGACCAGGGAGTAAATGGTTTAGTAGGTGCAGGAACTACTGGTGAATCCGCTACTATGACTCATGATGAACATCATAAAGTCATTGAAGTTTTAGTAGATGAGGTTGATGGTAGAGTTGATACAGTTGCTGGAACTGGAAGTAACTCCACATCAGAAGCATTATCTCTTACTAAGTTTGCTTACGATGCTGGTGCTGATGCAGCTTTATTAATTACTCCGTACTACAACAAGCCACAACAACATGCTTTAGTACAACATTATGGTACTATTGCAGAAAATTGCGACCTTCCAATTATTGCTTATAATGTACCTTCACGTACTGGAAGCAATATTGAAGTTGAAACCGCTGTTGAATTAGCTAAAATTGATGGTATTGATGCTATTAAAGAAGCTAGTGGAAGTGTTGATAAAGTATCTGACATTTACAGAGCACTCATGCATGAAGGATTGGAAGATGATTTCAATATTCTCTCCGGTGAAGATTCATTAACTTTACCTCTCATGTCTGTTGGAGCAACTGGTGTAATTAGTGCATCTGCAAATATTGATGCTAAAAGAATGGTTTTAATGGTCGACAGTATTTTAAATGATGATTATACAAGAGCATTAGAACTTCACTATGAAATGGTTGAATTAATTAGGGCAATCTTTGTTGAAAGTAATCCTGTACCTGTTAAAACGGCAATGAACTTAATGGGAATGCCTTCAGGTCCTTTAAGAGCACCATTATGTGATATGAAAGAAGAAAACTTGGAAATCCTTAAAAAAGCATTAAAAGATTCTAATTTAATTTAAGTTGGTAATATTATGATTAAAGTAGCAGTAACTGGGGCTGCTGGAAGAATGGGCTCCGGTATTATTAAAAAAATTACAGAACAAGACGGTATGGAAGTAGTTGCAGCTATTGAAATGCCAAACACTCCTCTTGCAGGTAAAGATGCAGGTCTTCAAGCAGGTGTTGGGGAACTTGGTGTTGAAATTGTTGGATCTGAAAAACTAGAAGAAACATTAAAAGCATCTGGTGCAGAAGTATTAGTTGATTTCACTATTGCTCCTGCAGCTGTGGAAACAATTAAAATAGCTACTGCATGTGGAGTAAATGTTGTTGTTGGTACTACTGGATTTACTGATGAACAAATGGCTTCCAACATTAAAAATGTCGAAGATAACAATGTTGGAGCAGTTATTTCATCAAATATGGCAATAGGTGTTAATGTATTTTTCAACACCTTGAAAAAATTAGCTCCACTTTTATATGATTTTGATATTGAGATTATTGAAGCACACCATAATCAGAAAAAAGATGCTCCATCAGGAACTGCTATGACTGCATTTGAAGTAATTGCTGATGCATTGGAAAGAGATCCTGAAGAAGTTGGAGTATTTGGAAGAAAAGGTTTAGTTGGAAAAAGAACTCCTGAAGAAATTGGTGTTCATGCTATCCGTGGTGGGGATATTGTTGGAGATCACACTGTAATGTTTGTTGGTGACGGCGAAAGATTTGAAGTTAAACATCAAGCTCACACTAGAGAAGTATTCATTGCTGGTGTAATCAGAGCTGTGAGATATGTACCTACTGCACAAAAAGGTGTTGTAAGTAGCATGAATGATGTTTTAGGTTTAGAATAGGTGAGTAATATGGTAAAAGTAGGTGTACTCGGTGCAACTGGGATGGTTGGTCAAAGATTCATTCAATTATTAGATAATCATCCTGATTTTGAAGTTACAGCATTAGCAGCATCTTCCCGTTCTGCAGGTAAAAGATATGAGGATGCTACCACATGGTATTTGGATAGTGAGATGCCTGAGTCTGTAAAAGACATTGTTGTCTGTGAAACTAATCCTGATGATATGGATAATGATGTAGATATTGTATTTTCATCTCTTCCAACAGAATTTGCAGCAAAAGTTGAAAAAGAATTTGCTCAAGATTATGTTGTTGCAAGTAATGCTAGTGCACACAGAATGAAGAAAAATATCCCATTAGTAATTCCTGAAGTCAATCCGGAATACTTAGACATGATTGATGCTCAACAAAAGGAAAATGGTTGGGATGGATTCATTGTAACCAATCCAAACTGTTCCACTATTGCATTAACTTTAACATTAAAACCTATTGTTGATAATTTCAATGTAAACTCAATTAGAGTATCAACCATGCAAGCTGTATCTGGTGCAGGTTATAATGGAGTTCCATCAATGGCTATTGTTGATAATCTTGTTCCTTACATTGGTAATGAAGAAGAAAAAATGGAAAGTGAAACTCTTCATTTGTTAGGTTCTTACGATGGAAATGCTGTAACCAATGCAGATTTCAAATTGAGTGCATCTTGTCATAGGGTACCGGTTATTGATGGTCATACTGAGGCAGTGTTTGTTGAGTTGGATGATGACTTTGACATTGTTGATGTTAAAGATAAAATGGCAAACTTTAAAGCATTGCCACAAAAATTAAATTTATTCTCCGCTCCTGAAAATCCTGTAATTGTCAAAGAAGAAAATGACAGACCACAACCTCGTATGGATAGAAATGCGGGTAATGGTATGGCTGTTACTGTTGGTAGGATGAGAAAAGACCAAGCATTTGATAATAGTTTTAAATATGTTCTTGTTGGACATAATACTATTCGTGGTGCTGCTGGAGCATCTATATTGAATGCTGAATTAATCAATGATAAAATACTCTAATTTTATCAATTTATTTTTTCTATTTTTTTTTAAATTTTCTATTTTTTCGAATGGTTTTCTTACAGGTTCTATTTTTATTTTTAAGTTCATTTAAGGGTTTAATTTAAATAGTATAAAAGAAATATGATATATCAAGGAATTATATTGTACAATATATCAGAATTTTCAAATTCATTAAGGGTTAGTAATTTGAATTCGATATTGGGATAAAATTTAAACTAAGGGATAAAATGGAATTAGGAATGGATGTTGAAAAAGATACTTTACAATCTTTAATTCGATCTTGTTTATTAGAGCTCAATAACTTAAAATATGATTTAACTGAACTTGAAGTGGAAAGGGCTAATGATAACACTCCACAACGAATTAAAGAGTTAGAAAAAGACATTATTGATAAAGAAAAAGAAGTATCTGTTATTAAATTTAAAGCGGAAGATGAAATTAATCTTTTGAAAAAACAACTTGATGAAAAAGATAGTTTAATTAAAAATCAGGAAGACAGAATCTATGAATTGGATTATGTCAACAATTCTCTTGATGAAATTAAAGAATATTTTGCTGAACAGTTAAGAGATTACAAGAAAAAGGAATTAGCTGATGTAAATGAAAGATTAACAGATTCTTTCAAAAGCATTGCAGAAAAAGAAGCTACCATTAACACTCTTTCAAGAACTATCGATGATTATAAAATTAAAGTTATTAAACTTGAAAATAATGTTGAATCTCAAGCTCAAATTTTAGAACTTGAAAAACAATTGGAACTTAAAGAAAATGAGATTCGTATAAAAGATAGTGAACTCACTAAAAGAGATGGTGAATTGGATACTTTAAAACAGCAAACTATTCCTAAGGATGAATACATTACTCTTCAATCTAGATTTGAGTCTGAAATTAATGCAATGGATGCTGAAATAACTAACTTAAAACAAGAAACTATCCCTAAAAAAGATTATGAAGATCTTCAATCTAAATTTGATGTTGAAATCAAGAATTTAGATGATCAACTTAATAATTTAAAACAAAATACCATCCCTAAGGATGAATATCTCAATCTTCAAACAAGATTTGATAATGAATTGTCTGCTCGTAATAGTGAGTTAGAATATTTAAAAGAGAGATCTGTCCCTAAAGATGAATATATTACTCTTCAAACCAGACTTGAAAACGAATTGTCTGCTCGTAATAGTGAGTTAGAATATTTGAAAGAAAGATCTGTTTCTAAAGAAGAGTATTTAACTCTTCAATCCCAGTTAAATGGTGAACTCAGTGCAAAAGATAATGAACTTCGCTTCTTAAAAGAACAAACTGTTCCTCGTGAAGATTATCTAAAACTTCAAAATGAGTTAACTAAAATGGAAGGTAAAATTAAAAGATTGGAGGAAATTAACGCTTTCTTTAATGAGCTTCAAGAAGAACAAGAAGCTTATGAAACTCAGGAAATTACTCCTCCATTCAGATTAGAAAAAAAACAAGGTAGATAAATCTACCTATTTTTAACCTTTTTAATCCATTTTCCTAATTCCTATTAACACTATTTTTATTAACATTCATCCAATTTTTATGATGTATTTAATGTTGTTTGTCTTTTTCTTACCTTAATTTATTTTATACCATAAAGTATTTATATAACCTTAAACTCATTAATTATGTAGAAAGGTTTATTCAACAATATAACTTATTTTCTCATGTTGATTTTTAAACTGATCTAATTATTTTATAAAATAAATTAAAAGGTGATTATTATGGCACAAGGACAACCTATCTTCATTTTACCTGAAGGTACTAACAGAGCTGTCGGCAGAGATGCACAAAGAAATAACATTTTAGCTGGAAAAGTATTAGCTGAAACTGTAAGAACCACATTAGGTCCAAAAGGAATGGACAAAATGTTAGTCGACGGACTTGGTGATATTGTAGTAACCAACGACGGTGTTACAATCTTAAAAGAAATGGATATTGAACATCCTGCAGCAAAAATGCTCGTAGAAGTAGCAAAAACCCAAGAAGACGAAGTTGGAGATGGAACTACTACTGCAGTTATCATTGCTGGAGAATTATTAAAAAAATCTGAAAACTTACTTGATTCTGACATTCACCCAACTATCATCGCTATGGGATACAGAAAAGCTGCTGAAAAAGCACAAGAAATCTTAGATGAAATCGCAATCGATGATGTTGACACTGAAACTTTAATGAAAGTAGCTATGACTGCTATGACTGGTAAAGGAACCGAAGCAGCACGTGAACCATTAGCAAAATTAATCGTTGATGCTGTAGAAGCAGTTGCTGAAGATGGTGAAGTTGATACTGATAACATCAAAATCGAGAAAAAAGATGGAGCTGTTGTTGAAGAGTCTAACTTAGTTGAAGGTGTAATTGTAGATAAAGAAAGAGTACACCCAGGTATGCCTGCTGAAATCAAAGATGCTAAAATTGCATTAATCAATGCTCCTTTAGAAGTAAAAGAAACTGAAGTTGACGCTGAAATCAGAATTACTGACCCTGCTCAAATGCAAGCTTTCATTGAACAAGAAGAAAAAATGGTTAAAGATATGGTTGACCAAATTGTTGATGCTGGTGCAAATGTATTATTCGCACAAAAAGGTATCGATGACTTAGCACAACACTACTTATCCAAAGCTGGCGTTTTAGCTGTAAGAAGAGTTAAAAAATCTGACATTCAAAAATTATCCAGAGCAACCGGCGCTAACGTTATCACTAACTTAGATGACTTAACCGAAGAAGACTTAGGTAAAGCTGGCATTGTTGAAGAAAGAAAAGTCTCTGGTGAAGAAATGATCTTCGTAGAAGAATGTAGTGGAGCTAAATCTGTAACCTTATTCGTAAGAGGAAGTACCAAACACATTGTTGATGAAATTGTAAGAGCAATTGAAGATGCAATCGGTGTAGTAGCTGCTACTGTAGTAGATGATAAAGTTGTTGCTGGTGGAGGAGCTCCAGAAATCGCAATGGCTAAAAAACTCAAAGATTATGCAGAATCCATCTCTGGAAGAGAACAATTAGCTGTAAATGCATTTGCAGAAGCTTTAGAAGTAGTACCAAAAACCTTAGCTGAAAACGCAGGTTTAGACAGTATTGATTCTTTAGTAGATTTAAGAGCAGCTCAAGAAGATTCATTCTACATGGGATTAGATGTATTTACTGGTGAAGTAGCAGATATGAAAGAAGCTGGTGTAATTGAACCTAAACGTGTCAAAAAACAAGCTATCCAATCTGCATCCGAAGCAGCTGAAATGATCTTAAGAATCGATGATGTAATTGCATCCACTAAAGGTCCAGAAGACATGGGTATGGATCCTTCCGCAATGGGCGGAATGCCTCCTATGATGTAAGTATAAAGAAATTTTTATAATTTCTTTTCTTTTTTTATTTTTTTTATGTATTCACATAGACTTATTTTTAGAACATCATCTGATGATGAAATTTTTTATTTAAAAAATACAATTTTAATTAATTTTAAACATAATCGCAATGGGGTATCTACATCAGAACTTAATGGTGGAACTTGCGAGTTATACAAATCTGTTTTTAACCAACATTTGTCCCAGGATAAAATTGATTATCTTGAAACTCATGATGTTAGGGACTATCTAATAAATGAATGTAGTCTTATGGATATTGATTCAAATTTTTCAACTGGTTTAATTACATTAGCTGAAATGGATAATTTGAGTATTGTATCAAAATCATATAAAAATGTTGAAGTTACAGCTATATCAACTGCAGGTGTTAGGACAAATGCTTCAAAAGCAGGTGATTCTGCATCATACTGGCAGAAAAATGGTGAGTTTCATTTCGGAACAATCAATATAATATTGCTAATTAATGTTAATCTGTCTAAATCAACATTGATGGATGCGTTCATGACTGCTACCGAAGCTAAAACGGTTGCTTTGAATAATTTAAAAATTCCCTCTCAATATTCTAATGGATATGCAACAGGAACTGGTACTGATGGTTTGTGCATATTTTCCAATACTGATTCTGAAGATGTTATAACTAATGCAGGAAAACATTCAAAGCTTGGAGAGCTCATTGGCCTTGCCGTTATAGAATCTGTAACAAAAGCTATTGCAAAACAAGTTTGGATTACAAATAAATCTCAATCAAATGTTTTAGTTAGATTAAATAGGTATGCATTGGATATTAATGATTTTTATGATAATCTTGATTGTGATAAAGATCAATTTATTCGTAAATTACAAAAGGAAATGAAAAAACAGGATAATGTTGCTATTACAACTTCTGTTTTAAATTTAATTGATGAAGTAAACTGTGATTTAATTAAAAAAGAGGATGCTTCTGTTCTGGCTAAAAAAATAGTAAAAGAAAATTGCAATAGTTATCCAATAATTGTGTTATTGGAATATTGGATTAACTATTTTATTCAATAGGATTGAATTCTACAACTTCTCCATTTTCTTTAACGATTTTTGCAATAGATTCTTCAGCAGCAGTCAATTTGTCATTACATAATTTAACTAGTTTCATTGCGTTGCTGAATTCATCAATTGCATCATCTAATGGCACATCTCCATTCTCTAATTTGTTAACGATTTCTTCTAATTTTTCTAAACTTTCTTCAAAACTTAAATTTTCCATTATATCACCTTTGTATTTACAATTCCGTCATCAAATTCAATGTCAATTTGATCTCCTGTTTCAACATCTTTTGCTGATGAAATGACTTTATCATTACTTTTTGCTAATGTATAGCCTCTTTTCAATGTTTTAAGAGGGTTTAATACTTCTAACTTTTCAAAATTCTTTAAGAATATTTCTCTTTTAGAGTGTGTTATCTCTGTAGGGTTTTTTAGAACAATTGAGTTTTCTAATCTGAATAATTTTGTTTTATTCTCATTGATTATGTTTTTAGATGCAAAATTTAACTTGTCCATTAGACTATCTAAATCCATTCCTTTGATTTCATAAATTGATTTTGGATTTTTTAAAATTTGCTTTTCAGAAATATGTTTTAATGTAGTTTTATTTTGACTAATCTTGTCTGAAATGATCTTATTAATATTGTCTGAAAGTTGGTTTATGTTGTTTTTAACTTCAGTTATGTCGGGTACTGCAAGCACTGCACCACCTGTAGGTGTAGGTGCTCTTTTATCTGCTACGAAGTCAGATATTGCATAATCAATTTCATGCCCTACTGCACTAATGACTGGTATTTTACAGTTATAAATTGCATGTGCAACAATTTCTTCATTGAATGGCCATAAATCTTCAATACTTCCTCCACCTCTACCAACAATCAGTGTATCTAAATCATATTCTTGTGCATGGTTAATTTGGCTTACAATTTCTGCTGCTGCCTGGTCTCCCTGCACTAATGTTGAAAAGACTAAAATTTCACAAATGGGATATCTTTTCTTTATTGTTGTTATGATGTCTCTAATTGCAGCACCTGTTTGTGCTGTGACAACACCAATGCGTTTAGGATATTTTGGTATCTCTTTTTTATGCGCATCGTCAAATAATCCTTCCTTATTGAGCTTTTTCTTTAGTTGCTCATAAGCAATATGCAAATTCCCCATCCCGTCTTCGGTCATTTTGGTGGCATATAATTGATATTTTCCATTTTTCACATAAACTTCAATTTTTCCTTTAATGATAACTTTCATACCATTTTCTGGTTCAAAATTTAGAAATTTATCTTTAAAACCTTTAAACATTACTCCTGAGATTTGTGAGTTTTCATCTTTTAGAGTAAAATAACTATGTCCGCTAGGATAAGATTTGTAATTGGAAAGTTCACCTTTAATGTAAATATTTTTCAAATTAGGATCCATTTTCAATTTTCTATTGATGTAAGAATTAATTTCGGATACTGTGAATGTTTTCTCTTCCATAAATTCACCTTAAAATCAATATTGTTATTATGTTGTTTATATTAAATACAATTTTTCATATAGGGTAATATATTTTAAATTGAAAATACAATACATAAGAATAAGGTGTTTTTTTATGAGAATTAAAGATGAATTATTTGGTAAAGAAGTTCTCGATGCTGAAATTCAAATCGTTGGAAAAGTCTCTGATGTTCTTTTTGATAAAGATACATTTGAACTTACAGATTTAGTAATTAAAAAAACAGGATTATCAGAACAAATTAAAGCTAGTGAAAACGTCATTCCAATAGAATTAGTGAAAGTTATTGGTGATAAAATTTTACTCAAAGGCGAAGATGATATTTAATTGATTTACATGGTTTCTAAAGAATATTTAATTAATTTATTAAAAGATAATGATGTGTTTCTTGAAGGTGATTTCACATTATCTTCTGGAAAGAAAAGTAATTATTACATTAACATGAAAAAAGCTATTACTGAACCTGAAATTCTTTCTACTATTTCAAAATTAATTACTTCAAAGCTTGATTTAAAAGAAGTTGATAAAGTTGCAGGTCCCGCATTGGGTGCAGTTCCAATTGCTACTGCGGTTTCCTTAGAATCAAAACTTCCTTTATTGATGATCCGTAAAGAAAAGAAAGGTTACGGTACCTCCAAGTTAATTGAAGGTGAATTAAACGAAGGCGACAATGTTATTGTTGTTGAAGATGTTTCAACTACTGGGGGTTCACTTTTAAAAGCTATTAAAGCTATTAATGAAAATGGTGGTAATGTAACAAGAGCATTTGTTGTTGTTGATCGTGAAGAAGGTGCTATTGAAGCATTTGAAAAAGAAGGTATTAAATTAGAACCTTTGATAAGTGTTAATGAATTTTTTTAATTAAAAAAAGAATTAATGATGAAATTTAATTTCATCATTTTTTAACATGATGGACAAAATGAGGAAGTTCATCAATTATTATGCTAAATGCAGTTTTAACTGCATTTGGAGAACCCGGCATAGAAAATATAACTGTTTTTTTGTATATTCCTGCTGTTGCTCTTGAAAGTAATGCTGCAGCACCAATTTCATCATAAGATTTTGCTCTAAACATTTCTCCAAATCCATCGAGTTTTTTCTCAAAGAGTGATTCTACTGTTTCAACTGTTATGTCACGAGGATCAAGACCTGTTCCTCCAGTTGTTAAGATAACATCAATATTGTCATCAATCATGGTTTCAATAGCATCAATCAAATCTTCTTTTTCATCTGGAATCAAGCTTCTAGATTTTAAACTGTATCTGGATTCAATTTCTTCTGCCATATACTGGCCAGATAAATCAGCTTTTTTTGATTTTCTACTGTCACTTAATGTGATTACACCACAAGTAATGTCTTTTGAGGACATTTTTTGATGTTCGCTTGCTGTTTTACTTTTCATTTTTTATACCTATTAATATTCAATTTTAAGAAAATTCCTTATTAGACTATATTCTTCTATGCAATTATATAATTTTTTACTTGGATAATAAATGTAATTCTGTGTAATCTTTTCTTTTTCCACATATTCATGGTCGATCATGAGGTTTAAGTGATATGTTATTGTTTTATAATCTAAGTGTAATATTCTAGATAATTGATTTGCATTATGAGGTTGCTGTAGTATTTGATCTGTTATTTTAATAGTTGTTATTCCTCCTTTTCTACCAATTAATAAATTAGAAAGTTCTTTATCTTTAATTTTGCTCATTTTGGTTATTGTTATCTCATTGAACATAATCACCTCTTTTTTTAGTTTGTAAAACATTGAATTAAATTTAAAGCCCATTTTAGAGCATTTTTATCTTTTCCAATCAATATTTGGGAATCATCATAATGCCCATCTTTTAAAAACAATGTCAATGACATGAAGTTGTCTGAACATGTTAAAAATAGCTTTAAATCTTGTTCAATGCATTTAACTGTCACGTTTTCATTTTCTAGTAATGATTTCTCTAGATTTTGATTTTGTTTTATTGAATTTAGAATTTTTTCATTAACTATCAATTCTAGTTTTGATGGTTTATTTTCATTTAAAAAATCAATAATATATTTAAAATGGTTTTCAGAGTATATTGGGAGAATTATTTTCAATTCTGTTGAATTTAAGAGTAATTGGATATATTTATTGAATGCATTTGATAAATCGCTTGTAGTCGAAGTTTCGTATTCAACATCTTTTAATAAATAAATATCTTTTAGTATTTCTTCAGGAATATCTGATAAGTCATGGCTGTTCCAGAACTGTTTGCTTTTGTTTATTGAATACCAATTTTCAATTAATTTTATCATATTTGTTGTGAGGATGTATCCATTTGAAGTTAATTCATAATATTTCTGAATTTTATGAATCAAATTTTTATTTTCTAACTCTTTAAGTCCATGCAATATTGTTGCGGAGGGCTTCTTTAAATCTTTCCTTATGTCTTCTAATTTTTTGGAATGTTCATAAAGCACTAAAAGTAATTTTGTGCGCATGCTTGAGGTTAAAATATATTTAACGTTTTGATATTCGTCATTTAATTCTTTCTTGGTTTGAATATTGGTCATTTTATCACGTCATATTTGATATTTTCAAATAAATTTTCCACCCATTTTTTTGATTTGTCTCTGTCTGAAATCAATATCCTATTTTGATCAAAACTTTTGTCTGTCTTGAATAATCCTAAACTCATTGATTCGTCACATATTGTTAGATATATGTTCAAATCATCTTCAACTGGATAAATTATTAATCTTTTCTCGGATAATGCTTTTTGTTTTACTTTAACATTGATTTTTGATGTTATTGCATTGTAAATGGCTTTTGGTATTATCAATTCAACTTTTCCATTATCATTTAGGATTTTTTCAATTAGTTGAGGATATTCTGGATGTAAATATGGAAAAATTGCTTTAAGAGATTTTGAGTCTAATATTTGACTTTTGATGGTGTTATGAGTTTTATAAATATCAAGTGGTGTTGTTTCAATTAATTCGGAGTCTTTTAGGTTTGTGATATTTTTCATTGATTCGATATTTATTTGTTTTAGGTTATGTTTGTCCCAAAATTCGCTGTATTTGTTAATTACTTCAACACTTTGCTTGAAGTCTAGCAATGTGTGAAAATATATTTTAGTCATGGGGTTTAGATAATATTTTGATTTTATTTTTTTGATGTAGTTATTCTGCTCTAATTTGGTAATATTGCTTGATACGGAACTATAAGTTATTTTAGTCTTTTTAACAAGTTCATGTACGCTATATGGACTATTGTGTAGTTCACTTAATATTTTCAATCGTATTTCTGATTTTGCAAGAAATTTGATATCTTTATTGATTTCATTATGGATATCCATTTTCATATTCCTCCAATTTTTTGGTTAATATCAAATTTTTCAATTTAAATTTAAATAGATTTTTCCAATTCTTTCCCAAATTCATTCCAAAACTCTTCCAATGCCTTCCCATTGTTATTCCAAAGATTTATAAGTATATTCTAAGTTTTTTGACGAAATTTCCTTTTCTACAATCTTTTTTTAATTACTAAACTTTATTAATTTATAAAATTTAATATAATTACATGGAAATTTGTTATATATTAGATGCATCTGCTTTTATTAATGGATTCAAATTAACTTCTAATAACAATTTCACAGTTCCAGAAATCACTGCTGAAATTAAGGATTTTGAATCTAGACTAACATTTGACATGGCTATTGATGAGTGTAAATTAACTATACAAGATGTGCCAGATGAGTATACAAATTGTGTTAATAAAATTATATCTGAATCAGGTGATATTTTAAGGTTATCATTACCTGATAAAAAATTAATTTCACTTGCATATATGTTCTCAAAAGAAGGTCGCAATGTAAAAGTTATCAGTGATGATTATACTATTCAAAATACTCTAAAAATAATGGAAATTCCTTATTCTGGAATAATAACTCAGGGAATTAAAGGTGTTTACAACTGGAAGAAAGTCTGTGAAGGTTGTAAAAAGGAATATGGTGATGATTATCCATTTGATGATTGTGAAATCTGTGGATCAAAAATATATAAAAAAAGGATTAAGGTGAACAAATGAAAATAGGTATTGTTGTTCATGGTCCAAATATTATTGATTCCGGTTATGCTTTAAAACTCATAGAGTTACTTAAAAATTATGGAGATGTTTCAGTAAGGCTTGGCGGTACAATGGGTCGTACTGCAGTTATTGATGCCTGTTTAGAGGGCATAATTGATATATCACGTAAATTGGTTCCAAGTGACTCTCTAAAAATATTTTATGATGATGATGATGTTGATTTGATTTTTTTACTTAATTATGGAAAGTCTGATGTTACTGGTCAAGTTTTTGGATATAAGGTTTATAATCATTTTGTTGATAAAATAGCTGAAAACAATATTCCCGTAATTCAAATTGAAAGGCCGGGCGAGGAAAATGGGAGTATAATTCCATGGAATATTAATTTGGATATTGTAGAGGAGTTATCTCAAAAGTTAAATCTTTCCATTGTATCTCCTGATGAAGTTTATGAAAATCATATTAGGCAGGATGATGCTGATTTTAATCAAAGAATTGTGCATGGGGTAAGTCCTGGTGAAAACATCATGGTCAACAGTGTTGTCATTGGTAAAACAGATTCAGATAAACTGACGTTAATCGCTCGAGATAATCATATTGTTGATATTGTTGGTGGTGAGCTAAAACCTCATGGTCTTGAAAAGTTGGGTGAAGTTGATTTGGAATCTGCAATCATTAAAACTGGTCTTTTAAGACATGCAAAAGTTACACCAAGAGTTATTTCACATGATAAACCTAATGATTTTAAAATTACCTTTTTGGACCATGCAGGTGAGGATGTATACAAATTTAGGGATTCATCTGTTGTAATCACTGTTGGTGATGATACAACTTTGATATCTTCGGATATTTTGTATCGGTTTGATATACCTATAATTGGAATAACTGATGGGGATTTAGATAAAGTTGTAGAAGATGGATTTAAAGTTAAAGATTCCATCATTTTTGAAGTTGAAAGTGGTTTTGATGATGTCGTTGGTCGAGATATTAAAACCATAATGTTTGACGGTAAAAAGGAATCATTGAACTTTTCAAGCATTGATGAAGTCAGGGATAAAATAATTGAAATAATAAATAATATTAATTGTAAATACAAAATTAGTTATATTAATTAAAGTAGGAAGTGTAATTTTTGGATTTTAAAAATCTTGTTAAGGAAATTCAAGAGTTTAAAGGAGTATCTCGTAAAAGTTCTATTAATAATGTAATTTCTCTTTTAGAAGAATCATACAATGTTTCAGGAGATGTTGTAATTGACATTGGTGATGATGCTTCAGCTATTGATATTGGAAATAATCAGGTGATGCTTATTGCTGCTGATGGTATATGGGGAGATATCATGAATGTAAATCCTTACTGGGCAGGATACTGTTCTGTTTTGGTAAATGTAAATGATATTGCTGCAATGGGTGGAAAACCTTTGGCTATGGTTAATATTATGTCCATAAGCAATGATGACATCTATGAAGATTTGTTAAAAGGTATCAAAGATGGATGTTTAAAATTTGGAGTTCCAATGGTTGGAGGTCATTTGCATCCTGATGGTGAAGTTGACTCATTAGGGGTGGCTATTGTTGGAATTGCTCAAAAAGATAAAATTATAACCAGCTTTGGAGCTGAAGTTGGGGATAAAGTTATTGTTGCAATTGACCTTGATGGTAAACCTCATGAAATGTTCAGTTTAAATTGGGATACAACTTATGACAAAGATGCACAGCTTGTCAGGGATCAAATTACTGCTGTTCAATACTTGGCAGAGCAGGATTACATAAAATCTGGAAAAGACATTTCAAATCCTGGAATTTTAGGAACATTGGAAATGCTTTTAGAAACTTCCCGTAAAGGTGCTGTTGTTAATTTGGAGGATATTCCAAGAAATGAATCTCTCAGTTGGGCAGATTGGCTTAGGTCATATCCGGGTTCAGGTTTTGTTTTTACTGCAAGTGAAGACAAATGCGATTATATTAAAGAGTATCTTGCAAAGTACTCAATTGAAGCTGCTGTTGTTGGTGAAGTCACAGATTCCAACAGTCTTTATTTGAATTATAAAGATGAGCAAGCAGAAGTATTCAATCAAGAAAAAAATCCAGTTTTTATTTTTAGATAATTTGGGGAAATTTTATTCCTCTTAAACTACTTTTTTGATTTTCATGAAGAATTTGGCTAATTATATTTCAATTTCTAGGATTATTTTAGCTATTTTGCTTTTATTTACAGAACCATTGTCCATATATTTTTTTACAATTTTCATACTTTGTGGAATAAGCGATGTTCTTGATGGTTATATTGCAAGAAATCATGGTGAAAATACAAGTTTTGGGGATAAATTGGATTCATTTGGAGATATTGTTTTTTTCTTATCTTTTTTGATTGTAATAATTCCTGTTTTGAATATTAATTATATGATAATTCTATGGATTATAATTATATTTTTAATTAAAATTTCATCTATTTGCATAGGTTTTATGAAATTTGGAAAGTTTGTAATGTTTCACACTTATTTAAATAAATTAACTGGAGCTAGTTTGGTTTTACTTCCTTTCTTGCTGATCTTAACTGCATCAGACAATATTTTAATCATCTTATGTTTGATAGCTACTTTCGCATCTTTGGAAGAATTGAGTATCATGATTCTATGTAAATAATTAAATCTTGATTGTGATAGTATTTTAAGTTTAAATAATTAATTTTATAAAATATAATATGGATTTGATAATATGAAAATAGCTTTAGCGCAGATGAAAATGAGTGAAGATACTCAAGTTAATTATGAAAAATCTTTGGAGTTTATTCGTAGAGCATCTAATTGTGGGGTTGATTTAGTATTATTTCCTGAAATTCAATTAAATAGATTTTTTCCAAAATACTCTAAACTCAATAAAGATGATTACTCAATAACTATGGACTCTGACTATGTTCATGGAATCTGTGAGGAATGCAGAAAAAATGACATCTATGCAGTTCCTAATTTTCACATTAAAGAAAATGGCAATGAATAGGATATGTGTCTATTCATTGACAATAATGGTAAAATAATTGGCAATCAGAAAATGGTTCATATTGCTCGATTGGAATATTTCTATGAACAGGATTATTATACTCCCTCAGAAGAAGGATTTAATGTATTTGATACTGAATTTGGTAAAATTGGTATTGTAATCTGTTTTGATAGACATTATCCTGAAAGTATCAGAACTAGTGTATTGAAAGGTGCAGAACTAATTTTAATTCCTACTGCAAACACTATTGATGAACCTAAGGAATTGTTCCAATGGGAAATTAGGGTTCCTGCTTTCCAAAATAGTGTAAACATTGCAATGTGTAATCGTGTGGGTATTGAGGATAATATGACTTTTTCAGGTGAATCTATTGTTGTGGACTGTAATGGTGAAATAATTGATATTGCGGGCGATGGTGAAGAATTATTAATATGTGATGTTGACTTGTCTAATGCTATTGATGTTAGAAATGAGAAACCGTATACTGATTTACGTCGAAAGGAGTTATATTTATAGGGGATTTTATGAATAAATAAAATTGGTTTAGATTTAAAGAGAAGAATATTGATTTTCCATTCTATAATGGTGAACCTCAATTATCAATTGGGGATATTGGTGCGTTGATTGTTGGAATTTTGTTGTTTTTAATCATGACATTTATTCCGATTGATTACCATATTAAATCAGTATTATATTTTGTTGTAGGTATTGCTGTAGCATTATTCATAACCAAAGGAAAATTAAATTTATTGTTTAAAAAACCGAAACTTGCTGATATTAAAACAATTTTAATTTCTGTGATTGCTTATTTTGTTTTAAATGGTTTGATTCATAATATTGTATCACTTATTCCTCATCATCAGGATGCTGGTGTTAATGTTGCTTTGACAAATATTCCATTACTGGTTGTCACTGCATTGCAGATTTTTGGTGAAGAGGTATTTAGATTCATGCCATTTATATTGGTGGCATATTTTGTTTATAAATCCACTCAAAATAGAAAACATGCAGTTTTACTTGGTGCTGTAGCTTCTTTGATCATATTTGGAGCATTACATACTTCTGCATATGGAAGTTTTCTTTTTGCAGTGGTGGGTATAACTATTCCAGCAATTGCATTGGCATATTCTTATTTAAAAACTAAAAATATATTTGTATCATATTTGGTACATCTTATTATTGATTTTTCATTAATAATGCTTTTTAATTTGGCTCCGCTTGTTCATGTGGCTACATAAAAAAAGTAAATGATATAATTTTAGTTTTAATTTTTTAGAAGTGACATGAATGTCACTTATTTTTTTATTTTATTTTTCATATTACTATTTCATAATTCAAAAAAAGAAAAAAAGATTAAGGATTACACCTTTTACAAGGTTGATACCCTTGATTTACTGCATCATCTCGGCTTGAAAAAAACACTTTATTTCCAGAAGAAATGTCTTTAACACTAGAGCAGCTTGCTTCGTGGAATTTCCCGGTATTGGAATTGCCTACATAATTAGCAGAATCAGATGAACTTGTTGATTTTGCACTTGTATGTGTTGGGCTTGTTGCAGATGAACTGTGGGTTGTATCTACGTGTGTGTTGTTGGTTCCCCAATCAAATGGGTTAAATTCACTAGGTGGCATGTACATGATTTCTGCAAGACCTTCCTTTAAAAGCATTTCATTAACATTTTTCCCGTCAACAATAACTACGGCCAATGTTCTTCCGTATCTATCAGTACCTTTTGAATCATCAATGTCAATGTCTACTTTTTTATTTAAACATAACTTCTGAACAAAATTCTTTGAAGTAATGTATCCTTCAACACCTCTTTCGGGAGTATTAACTCCAACGAAACGTATTTTTTTACCATTATCCAAGTATATTGTATCTCCATCAACAACTTTTGTACAAACACTGCTTTCTTCAACATGGCAGCTAGTTTTATTATATTTATTCAAAATATCTGAAGCTGAGAGATCATGGTATTTTGAAGTAGGAATGCTATGTGAAAATCCTGTTCCTGTATATGCGCTGGCTATTGAAATAGCACTTATTGCAATTATTAAAATTATCAGTAAAGAAAAAACATGTTTTTTATTAATTCCCATAATTTCTTCCTCCTTAAAATATTGTTATCATTGTGTGTTAATATAATTTTTGTATGTACAAATAAGTTTAATATATAATGAGATTAAAAATATAAAATATTGTAAAATTTTTAATTAGGAGATTGTATGTTAATTAAAATTAATGGAGAAGAAATTGATGTAGCAGAAGCTTCTACAATTCAAGATGTAATTGATGAAACTGATGCTCCATATACTCCTGGTAGTATTGTTTGTTTAATCAAGGGTAAAAAAGAACTTGAAAAAAACATTAGTAAATATAAAATTAAAACTAATAAAGGTTCTATTGTTATCCAATTAGATGAATCTGATGAAGCTAAACCTCTTGTAGATGTCTGGAAAAATCAATATGATGAATTCGTTGATTTGAATATTAGATGGTCAACTACAACTGAAGTGGCTATTGGTCCTATTGTAACAGATTTGGAACCAACTTCAGAGGAATACAAATATGATGAAGGAGATGTAGTTTTAAGTTTGTCTAGTTTTAGTAATGAGTCTACTCATTTAATATTACTTAAAGAGAATACAACCAATGTTTACAGTGTACCTCCATACAATAAAGGTATTTTTGCTCAAGTCATTGGTGGTAGAAAAACTTTAGAAAACTTGACAGATGATGACTTGGTAACTGGTATTGAACCAATTATTGAGAGAAGCACAACAACTGATATAGAATCAATATCTGATTTAACTACTGTTTTGGAAGAAGGTAATGAGTTATACACTTATATATCTTTTGAAGTTGATGAAGAGTCCCCAGTTTGTGTGGAACATTTGTTTGCACTCATTAAAGATGGTAAAATGCAAGTTTCATATGAAAGTGAATCATTTTTAGGGTTCTATGAACTTGCATGTCTTGAAAAACCTAAAGAACATACCACTAAAAGAAATAGGGGAACAATCACTGTTAGAAATGATGGTGTGGGTGTTGGAAAACTTTTCATCTATCGTGAAAATCGGGTCTTATCCCCAAATCACACCACTGTTGGAAAAATAGTGAAAGGTATGGAACTTGTTGATGCTGCAAAAGAAAGTGAATTTATTACAGTTAAAGCAGAACAAGAAAGATTAATGTTATTGAACAAAACTCAAGTTGAAGCTACTAGAATGTTGGTTGAAGCGGGTGTTGAACATATGATTGATGGACTTGTTGATGATGATGCTATTATTGTTGAGCAAAACCCTCAACATACAATCGATATCCTAAGAGAGGGTAAGGTTATTACTAAAGCCATTAACAAAGATGAGTTATGTACAATTAATTTCGTTGACAATGCTCCAAGATCTGTAAGGTACTTTAAGTTATTGAGTGGCCTTTTAGAAAATCCTGTGGGTCAACTTAAAATTCACTTTGCAGTACCGGGTATGCATATTGTTATCTTTGAAGGGGATAAAAAAGCAGCTAAAGGTTTAGTTCCTGAAAATAACCCTGTTGATAAAGTAGTAAGAGGTCAAATAGGAATTACTAATATGGCTTCAAAAAGTGCTGGGTTAATTGGTATCAGATTTGAAGATAATACTGACTTTGGACCTACTGCTGAAACTTTTGAAGCGACAAATATAATTGGAGAGATTACTTCTGATTATGATTATCTTGAAAAATTAAAAGAAGGAGTTGTGGTGTATGTTGCCGAATCTAACAATGAGTCCTGATTTAGGTACAGAAGATTGGGATCCTGATGTAATTACTCGTATGATTTTTATCGGGCCTGGAGCTCATGTAAGTGAACAGCAAGTTGTCAGTGAGTTTCACATGCTTGGCTTACCACTTACTATTAAGAATACTTGTTATGGTTCTATGATTAGTGGAAAAAGTGAAGATGTTTACAAAGCTATTAAAGAGATTAGAAAACTTGATCCTAATCACATTTTCACAAAAGAAAGAGGATTTGCTCCAGGTGACCCTAGAAGATGTAGAGGTCATAGATTTGGTCCTAGAGAAGGTTTCCACCAAATGGAAAAAGAATATAGAATACTTGGTTATGTTTCAGAAGCTTTAGAAAATCCTAAAGAAGTTGAAATCGAAGAGAAAAAACCAATTGCTGTTGACGAATTTAAGAAAATCATGAATGAATGTTTAGATAAAAAAGAATAGGTGAAATTATGGTTAAAATCGCTGTTTATCCTCCAAATTCATTAATCTTAGCAGATTTAATTGAAAGAAAAGGTCACACTCCTTTAGTTCTTCAAAAACAAATTAGACAAAAAATTAAAGACCCGGAGATTGATTCTCCACCAATGAATATTACAGAAGAAGATCCGCTCAACGGACTTAAATATGCTGCAATCGAAGTTCCTTCCGGTGTACGTGGAAGAATGTCCATTATTGGACCTCTTATAGATGATGCAGAAGCAGCTATCGTTGTTGATGGTGCTCCATACGGCTTCGGTTGTATTGGATGTGCAAGAACTAATGAATTATCAATATTTTTACTTAGAAACAAAGGTATTCCAGTTTTAGAACTTAAATACCCTGATAATCAAGATGAAACTTATGTAATGGTGAATGCAATCAATGAATTTATTGATTCACTTGAAGAAACTAGCGAGGAGGAATAATAATGGTAAAAATTGCTTTAGTTTCATGTGGAACCGAATATAGTGGAATTCAAAAAGAAATTGAAAAAGCAGCAAATAAGTTTGGTGCTGAAATTATTCTTCCAGAAATCGATTTAGATTACATTGATGAATCTTACGTTAAATTTGGATTTTCAGCTCAAAGTTCAAGCTTAAAATTAATGATTGCAAGGGCAATGGCAATTGTGGAAGGTAGATGTAAACCTGATGCAGTATTTATTGCAACTTGTTTTAGATGTGCAGAAGCAGCATTGGTAAGAAATGAAGTAAGGAGATTTATTCAGAACAACACTCGTATTCCAGTAGTTACTTATTCATTTACTGAAAGGACAAAAGCTGATGAATTATTCATCCGTATGGAAGCATTAGCTACTACAGTAACTCGTAGAAACATTCTTGCTCGTGAAAAACAAGAAGGACTTACTCTTGGTTTAGATTCAGGTTCAACTACTACAAAAGCAGTGCTTATGGAAAACAATAAAGTTATTGGAACTGGTTGGACATCTACTAAGGACATTATTGAATCTGCAAATATTGCTGCTGCTGAAGCATTTGAAGGCACTGGTTACACTTGGGATGATATTGACGGTCTTGGAACAACTGGTTATGGTAGATTCACTATGGGTGAAAAATTTGGTGCTGAACTTGTCCAAGAAGAATTGTCTGTTAACGCAAAAGGTGCAGTATACTTAGCTGATTGTCAAAAAGGGGAAGCTACTGTATTAGATATTGGTGGTATGGATAATAAGGTAATTACAGTAAACAATGGTATTCCTGATAACTTCACTATGGGTGGTATTTGTGCAGGTGCATCCGGAAGATTCTTGGATATGACTTCACGTAGGTTAGATGTGGATATTACTGAATTAGGTCCTCTTGCTGTTCAAGGTAACTGGAGAAATGCTATGTTGAATTCTTACTGTATTGTATTTGGTATTCAGGACCTTGTTACTACATTGGCTGCTGGAGGTTCTAAAGCGGATGTTGCTGCTGCAGCATGTCACTCCGTATCAGAGCAAGTTTATGAACAACAACTTCAAGAAATCGATATTCGTGAACCATTAATCCAAGTAGGTGGAACAAGTTTAATTTCTGGTCTTGTTGAAGCAGTAAGTGAAACTTTAGGTGGAATTGAAGTTATTGTACCTGAATATTCTCAACATATTGGTGCTGTAGGCTGTGCACTTTTAGTATCTGGTATGGGACATAGACAAGATGATAAATAAATATAATTAAAAGGGTTGATTTGATGTTAGTTGAATGTTATGATGAGAGAGGCGCAGAAGTTTATGAAATCATCATTAAACAGATTTTCCAAGATTTAGTTTTAGGTTCTTCTGTTGATGATTTAAAAGCTTATGTAAATCCTGATGACCCTGTATTTGTTTTAGCTATTAAAATGAGAAAAACTTCAAATGTTATTAAATTCGAAGATGTGGCTAACTTAACTTATAATAAACAAAATGATGTCACTATGATTTTAATTGATAATGAAAATTATCTTCCAAACATTCTTAGGGAATTATGGAAAAGATTTTCTAGAGATGAAATCTATCAACCAAATAGGTATCAACTTGAAATCAAAGGTGATTTCACTGAATTAGGATCTGTTGTAGTGGATGATCCTCATTCTAATTTACAAAGACGTATCTATGATGCAGTATTTAGAATATTGCCTGAAGGATTTAAAATCATTAAAGATTTGTCTACTGAAGATATTATTACTGTCGTAGCTACTGATGAGTTAATCAAAGATGCTTGGATTGATAAAGCTCATGAGTTCATTGATGAGTTGAACAAAGGAATTTAGAAAACTTTATATATTTGTTCGTATCAATACAAAATAACAGGAGTTATATTATAAAAAGGGGGTAATGATATTATGAAAGAACACAAAGGTTCAAGATTTGCACATATTACAAAAGCACACCCATGTTTTAATGAAAAAATGCATGATAAAGTCGGAAGAGCACATGTACCTGTCGCACCAAAATGTAATATCTTTTGTAACTTCTGTACAAGAGATATTAACAATGACGAAGACAGGCCGGGTGTAACAAGTTGTATTATGAAACCGGATGATGCAATTAATCATGTTAATAATGTTACTGCAGATGGTCCAATTTCAGTTGTTGGAGTAGCTGGACCTGGTGATTCACTTGCTAACGAAGAAACATTCGAATTCTTTGAAAAATTAGCAAAAGAACAACAGGATTTAATCAAATGTATGAGTACAAACGGACTTTTACTTCCAAAATATGCAGATAAACTTGCGGAACTTGGAGTAAATTCTGTTACTGTTACAATCAATGCAATAGATCCTGATATTGGAATGGAAATTTATTCTTTCATTAATTATGAGGGAAAAATATACAAAGGTTATGAGGCTGCAAAAATCTTAATTGAAAATCAACTGGAAGGTGTTGAAAAAGCAGCTGCTAATGGTTTGGTTGTTAAAGTCAATTCAGTTTTAATTCCTGGAGTAAATGATGAACATATTGTTGAAATTGCTCGTGAAGTTGAAAAACGCGGTGCAGCTTTAATGAATGTATTACCATTGATTCCATTGGCAAAAATGAAACATTTACGTAAACCTGACTGTTCTATGATGGAAAAAGTCAGAGAAGAAGTTGAAGAAATCATACCTGTATTCAGAGCATGTACTCAATGTAGAGCAGATGCTTATGGTGTTCCAGGTAAGAAAAGCGAAGATCATCATTTAGGAATGACTCCAAATAGTCATTACTAAATACTTTTTTTTATTTTACTATTTTTTTTATAAAAATCCTATTTTATAGCAATATTAAATATGGATGAACTATATACATTAATTATTGATATTAATTTTATTTTATTAATTAATGAGGAAAGATAATATGGTTAAAACTTATGTTTTTGGACATAAAAGTCCAGATAGTGATTCAATTACTTCAAGTTTAGTAATGGCTAACTTAGAAAAAGAATTAGGTAATTCAGAAGCTCAAGCTTACAGATTAGGAAACATCAATAAAGAAACTGAATTTATTTTAAATTATTTGGGTATTGATGCACCTGAACTTTTAGAAAGTGTTGAGGATGATGCTAATGTTATTTTGGTAGATCACAACTCTCCATCTGAATCTGTTGATAATTTAGAAAATGCAAATATTTTAAAAGTTGTTGACCACCATAAATTAGCTTTAGAAACTTCATATCCTTTATTTTTAAGATTTGAACCAGTTGGATGTACTGAAACTATCTTATGTAAATTATATGAAGAAAATGATGTTGAAATCACTAAAGAAATGGCTACATTAATGGTATCAGCTATTATTTCAGATACATTACTTTTAAAATCTCCAACTACAACTGAAGATGATAAGAAAGCAGTTGCAAAACTTGCAGAAATTGCTGAAATTGATGCAGAAGAGTATGGTTTAGAAATGCTTAAAGCAGGAACTGATTTAAGCAGTTTTTCTATTGAAGAAATCTTAGCATTAGATGCAAAACAAATTGACTTTAAAGATGTTAAATCCATTGTTAATCAAGTAAACACTGCTAGCATTCCTGATGTTTTAGAAATGAAAGATGAATTGGAAGCAGGTATAAACAAAATTATTGAAGATGAAAACTTGGATTTATTCATGCTTTTAATCACTGACATTGTAAACAGCAACTCACAAGTCATTGCACTTGGTAAAAATGCAGACCTTGTTGAAAAAGCATATGGTGTAAAATTAAACGATAATATGGTTTTACTTGAAGGTGTTGTATCACGTAAGAAACAAGTTGTTCCAATAATGACTGACAATGCATAAATTTTGAATATTATTAAACAAATGGATTTTCTAGCATTTTTTATAAAAATTTATAAATGATAATGTAAAGAATATTAAATAATGTATTTCTAATACATTTCTAATCAATCCATTTCGGATATTAAATTAGATGGGAGCATAATTATAAAACAACCTTTAATTGTATTTTTATACATTTAAAAAAAGAATTAGAAACTAACATTAATTATGCTTTCTCTTTTTAATGAAACTTTTTTTTAAAACAAGGTGTTAATATGAAAACACTTGAATGGGAAGATAATAAATTAAAACTTATTGATCAAACAAAGCTTCCTGATGAATTAACTTATGTTTACTGTGAAAATTATCAGGATGTAATTGTAGCAATTAGGGATATGATTGTTCGTGGCGCTCCAGCTATTGGGGTTTCAGCTGCTTTTGGAATGGTACTTGCAGATATTGAAGGTGTTGACTTAAACAAGGCTGCTTTAGAAATTAAAGCTGCAAGACCAACTGCCGTAAATCTATTTTGGGCAGTTGATAGAGTTTTAAATAGTGATGATGCTCTTGCTGAAGCATTAAAAATGTATGAAGAGGATATGGAAACCAATAGGGCTATCGGAAAATTTGGTGCTGAAGTCATTGATGAGGGGGACACTATATTAACTCACTGTAATGCTGGTGCTCTTGCATGTGTCGATTATGGAACTGCATTGGGTGTAATTAGAGCTGCACATGAACAAGGAAAGAATATTAATGTAATATGTGATGAAACTCGTCCACGTGGACAAGGAGCAAGTTTAAGTGTCTGGGAAATGCAACAAGAAAACATTCCTGTTAAATTGATTCCTGATGTGGCATCTGGATTTTTAATGTCACAAGGAAAAATAGATAAAGTTGTAATTGGTGCAGATAGGATTGCTCGTGGTGGTGTTGTAAATAAAGTAGGTTCATTTATGGTTGCACTTGCTGCAAAACATCATAATATTCCATTTTATGTTGCTGCTCCATATTCTACATTTGATAATGAAATATCTATTTTTGATACTGTCATTGAAGAAAGAGATGGTGATGAAGTAAGATATTATGGTGGGGCAAGAATCTGTCCTGATGGAACTGAAGTAATTAATCCTGCTTTTGACATTACTCCAAAAGAATTAATTACTGGTATTATAACTGAAAAAGGAATTATTGATCCTATTTAAATAATAATTCCCTATTTTTTACTTTTTTTAACTAATTTTTATATTTTATTCAATGTATATACTATTTATATAAGTTGTTGTAAAATTATAAACAATATATTTTTTGGATGGTATTTAATTGAATAAAAAAATAGTAATATTAATTATTGTTGTAATTATCTCTATTTTAGGATTGTTTTTAGTTTCTGCTGAGAATGACTCTTCAAGTAATTTAAATAGAACAACTTTAAATGTGTCCTCTGAAGGTCCAATTGAACTTTCTAAAATAACAGAAGATATCAAAAACAATTCATATTATGAAGGTTATGATAATGGGAATTTAAAATGGATGGAATCTTTAGGTGATAAGTATGTTTTCACATCTTCTGATGAAATTGTAATTATGGATAAATTGGATGCAGATAAAATTCCTTCTGCTTATGTTTGTGATGCGTATTTTCAAGAGATATTCTCATGTAATGTTTTAGAGAATCGTTCTTTAGGTGCTGGTGATCATTTTAAAGATATTTTGCTAATTAAAAATGTGGAATTCATTGATGAAGAGGTCCATTATACTCAAATTTAATATTTTAGATGTTTGGAGCAACATCTAATTTTTTTAGTTTATTTTTCCATCAATGGCTACATGCCATTCTCCGGGGGATGTTGATTTTACTTTGCGGCAATTAATTATTTCAACTTCTTTTCCAACTGCACTTGCCGCATCATTTAAACGTTTTATTCCTTGTTCATATGAATCAGAAAACTCATAATAATTAATTATTCCACCATCTTCAATTAAATCAATTGCAACATCAAGGAAAGTATATGCAAGGCCGGGTAGGTTCATAATTATTCTATCAAACTTCATGTTAAAGCCAGCACTTACTTGTCTCACGTCGCCACAATATGTTTTGATGTTTCCTTTCAATTTATTTAACTTGATATTTTCATCTAAATATTTGATTGCAGATTCATTGATGTCAACCGCTGTGATGTCAACATTTTTGTTTCGTGCTATTACAATTGGAAATGGTCCGATTCCACAGAACATGTCCAATATTTTTTCACCATTTTCAACGCTTTGCATCACACGTTTTCTTTCGGTTGCAAGTCTTGGTGAGAAATAAACTTCACGAACATCTAACTTTAATCTAGCACTATGTTCTTTATGGATTGTTACTGAATCATCAACTCCTGATAAGAATTCTAAATCTCGAACACGTGTTGTTCCCTTGACTGCACTTTTTTTCATGTAAATTGATCTTCTTTTTGTAAATTTAAGTGCGGCATCTCCGATAATCTGTTTTTTATCCTGTAGGTTTTCAGGAATTTCAAGAATTACAACATCACCTATGGTGTCAAATGATGTTCTTAAATTTTCAATTTCGTCTGGAGTTAACTCTTCTTCGAGCAATTCTGCAAAATTGTGTGGAACTTTCTTCATTGGTTCTAATTCCATATCAACAATTTCATAATCATTAACATCTTCATTTATTGGAATATATCCAAACTCGGTATCGGCTTTTATTTTATATTCCATATTCATCAAATCATTTTCCATTAATTTTATACGGGTATCATTTAATTGTCTTAATGGAACTTTTACACATTTCATAAAGTTTTTTATGTTTAAATTATTATATAATATATATGTTTTATTTAGTGGGTTTAGGATTATTTGATGAAAAGGATATATCTTTAAAAGGATTAGAATGTTTGAGAAATGTTGATAAGATTTATGCTGAATTTTTCACTTCAAGATTATTTGGTTCAAGTTTTGAAGCTATTGAAGAGTTGATAGGTCAAAAAATAGAAGTTTTAGTCAGAGGTGAAGTTGAAGAAGAAAGCAAATTTCTTGAAGAAGCAAAAACACAGGATGTTGCTTTAATCACAGGAGGGGATCCTTTAATTGCGACTACTCACAGTGATTTCTTGGTTCGCTGCTCTAAAAAAGGTATTGACTATGAAGTTATTCATGGTTCTTCTATTTTGTCTTCAGCACCAGCTATTTCTGGCCTTCAGGGATATAAATTCGGTAAAGTAACAACAATCCCTTTCCCTGATTATAATTTCTATCCAAAATCTCCTTACGAAGCTATTGAAGAAAATTTAAAAATGGATTTACATACTCTTGTCTTACTTGATATTCAAGCTCATAAAGACCGTTACATGACTGTTAATCAAGGGTTGGAATATTTAATGAATATTCATGATTCCTTGGAAGATCGTGATGGTTTAGTTAATGAAGATACATTGGCTATGGGGATTGCACGTGTTGGTTCAAAGGATGTATGTGTTAAGGCAGGAACAATCAAAGAGTTGATTGACTTTGATTTTGGAGGGCCTCTTCATTGTGTTGTAATTCCTTCAAAACTCCATATTGTTGAAGCAGAATATCTTGTTGAAATTGCTGGAGCAGACCCAAAAATACTTGATGATGTATAACTTTAAAATTAGGGAGATTAGAAGTAGTACTGTTTTTCCTACTTCTTTTGGGTACTTTTTCGGCGTTTCAGTGATTAAAAAAGAGATTGGCTGATGCCATTGATATGTATATTATGTCATATCGATTATTAGTTTATTTTTTTGTATATATAAATCTTTTTATTATTAATAAAATATTATTTTTTAAAAAAATTAAAGTATTATAAAAGCTAATTTTAGAAAATAAAGGTGGGAGAGGAAGTAGTCCTCATTTCTACTTCCAGTAATGAAATATATTCTAACATTTTGGAGATTATAAAATGATTGATGTTTTCATTAAAATATATGAATTATATTTCACATCGTATAATACTTATATTTTAATTTTATTTAAATATTGTTATTTGATTTTAATTTGTGTAGTTGCTACACTATTTATATGCGGGTTTCTATAAACTATATTTTAATGAAATTCGAAAAAACAATGGGTTTTTATGATTCAAATAGGTTGGGAGATATATTATTTATTTTTCATAAGAATCATAAAACATATCTTAATGATGAACTTTCTAAATATGATCTCAGTTTGATATCTGCTTTATGTATATTGATGATTCATGAAAGCGAAGAATTGAACCAAAAAGATTTGTCTGATGGATTGTATTTAACTAAAGGTGCTATTACAAAATCCGTTAAGAAATTGGAACGTGATGGGTGGATTTTGCGTGAAAGATCTGAGAATGATAAACGTCATTTTATTTTAAAATTAACTAGTAAAGGCAATAATTTCATTCCAATCATGAAGGAAGTAAACGATAAATGGGAGTCTGAAATGGGATTGGATGGATTAAATTATAACTTTAGGAAAACTTTCATCGAGTTAACTCACAGAGCTATTGATTTAAATTTAAAAAAAGAAAATGAAAAGGATTAATATTCGTAAAATCCTTTTCCCGCATTAATACCAGTTTCACCAGCATCTATTTTTTCCTTAAGCATTTTAGCAATTTTTCCAGGGGTAGTTTCAGGGTCTTTTGACTCTGGATTCATAATGACAATATTGTATGCTGTTTCAAGTCCAACAATGTCTAAAATATGGAATGGTCCTGCTGGGGCTCCTGTTGCTAAAATCCAAGTTTTATCAATTGTTTCATGATCTGCAACATCATTTGCAAGTAATGCTTGACCTGCATTTAGGAATGGAACTAAAAGGGAGTTTAGGATATAACCTGGTTGTTCCTTTTTGAGTTTTAAAGGAATCATGTTTATATCTTCAGCAAATTTGACTACTTCATCGTAGTATTCTTGCTCAGTTCCGGGATGTCCCATAACTTCAGCAGTGTTGTTTGCCCAGATTGTGTTTGCAAAGTGTAATGAAAGGTATTTTTCAGGTCTTCCAGTATATTCTGCAAACATTGATGGAAGTAATGTTGATGAGTTTGTTATAAGTATTGTTTTGTCTTCCATGTATTTTGCTAATTCCTGATAGAATGCAATTTTCTGTTCTGAGTTTTCGGCAATAGCTTCAATTATCAAATCAGCATCTTTAGCAGCTTCTTCATAACTGTTTGTTAATTTTAAGTTATCATATGCATCTTGGGCTTGCTGTTTAAGCAAGTCTAATTCATCAGAACTTAAGTCTGGTGTTTTTGATAATCTCTGCAGTATGCACTTGCATCTGTTTTCATTTTCTCAAGAGTGTCAACATAGATGTTTTTAAATCTTTCAAGTTTTGGTTGAGCTCTTTCAATTGATCCTTCACTTCTAAGCCAGATTGTAACATCAAATCCGCAATATGCAGTTTGAAGTGCAATTTGACTACCGAGTACTCCTCCGCCTGTGACAACGACTTTTTTTATACTCATTTCAAAAACCTCTATTAGTTTACTTGTATACTAATTTATTTACTTTTTAATAAATAATATGTTAATATTATTAATGGTTAAAAACAAAAATGGTATTGATGAATGTATTAAATAGTTTACAAATAAGGAATAATTCTTTAAAATCAAAATTAAGGCATGAACAATTGAAACATGGGAATTATTCATTTAAAAGTTTTGATAATGATCAATTGAAAGTTATTGAAGCATATAAAACATATAATTCTATTTTTAGGGCAGCATCTATTGTTGGGATTGATAAGGATATTGTAATGGATTGGTTTGTAAAGGGTTTAAAGGGAAATTCTAATTTTAGAAATTTTTACTTGGCAATACATAAAATTGATATGCTGGCAATTCAGAAAAAGGAGATTCTTGCTTTGCATAATGCTGAAATAAGAAATGATGGTCATTTCTCTCATTTTGAAAATGCATGGATTTATACTGCTGAAATTGATGGTGAAAAAATTTCAATTATTTCCGGAAATTTGAATAATCTGAAGGCAAAAGTCAAATCCAAAAATCTCCCTTTATAATTATTTTTAAAATTTCAATATTAAAAATTATACATTAATGTGTTCTTAAACTGCATTAAATCATTGAAAAAGGCAATATTATTATATTGGGGATATTAAAAATTTTATAGTGGTCTGAATGCGAGTTTTTTAAGAATTATTCAAAAAATGGTTGAAATATTTAAAAAGATGTTTTTTGAGTTTTACTGGTGCTCTGTAAATTTTGTACAATAAATTCAAATAGTTTGTATATTATAGAACAATATAAGACTTAATAAGATTAAGTCATTAATTGGTGATATTATGGCCGATAAAGAAAAAACTATTGAAACTTTACAATTTCTTGTAACTGGATTAGCAGCAAATTCATTTGGACACAGAATTCAAGGTAAAATCTTCGCAGGATTAGGATTTCAATCCCTTGGAGATAAATATGCTGCTCATGCAACTGAAGAATTAGATTTTGTTGAACAATTCATGGATCGTATATTGGATTAGGTGGAGAAATCAAACAAGAAGCAGCTCCTGAAGCTCCAATATTTACTGATATTGTAGAATTCATTGAACATGATTATGACGTATCTGTTGAAGGAATTGCATTAGTCAATGAATTTATGGAATCTGGAATTTTTGATGCAACAACCTATGACTTAATGAAAGTATATCTTAAAGATGAAGAAGATGATATGGGTTGGAGTGAGCAACAATTGGAATTATGTAAAATGATTGGAAAACAAAATTACTTAACTCAATTATTAATTAATGATCAAACTGTAGAATAATCTTTTTTTTTTTAATGAGTATGATTTGTAAAGTTATTTATTATGGATATTAGTATTATATCCATTTTAATAATTTTTATATTATATTTTTATTATTTTAAATCACTGTCTTTTTATAATATTTGTGATGTTATTGATGAACTGATAATTCATTGAATTGGATATATAATTTCAATATTAAAAATTATACATTAAATTGTCCTTAAACTGCACTAAAACATTTATTAACTTGTATAAACTATCTATTTGTATGACTCGAAACAGGCGTGTTACAATTAGTATCAATAATGATGTTGATTTGGTATTTCGCAAAATTGCATCCAGTAAGATGCTTTTCAAAACTGGCTGGTATTCAAAAGCGATTGAAGAAGCAATGTTGTTATGGATTGAAAGGGAAAAAATTAAATAATTTTTTTCTTTTTTTCTTTTTTTTAGCATTAACTATTTAAATTAAACTAATCTACTTATTATTATAGAGTGGGTGTCAATAATGGAAAATGAGGAATTTAGAACTGTTAGAGTTTATACTAAAAAATATACTAGTAAAGATAAAGAGGGAAATACTGTTGAAAAAGAATCTCAACAGAAACAGGTAAGTCTTAAAAAAGAAGATCCTTTTGAAGATAATGACCTTGTAAAAGTATTGGCTCAAAGTGAATACGAGGCATTAATTGATAATCAATTTTCTGATTCTAAACTTGATGAATTTTATCACAGGCTTGAAGCAAAAGATGCAGAAATCGATAAATTAAATGAACAGATTCAAGCTCTCAAAGGATCATTTTTTGATGATGTTGATTCTCTTAAGGAACAACTCACTGATAAGGATGAACTTTTAAAAGCAAAAGATGAAATTCATGAACTAAACAAAAAGATTACCAGAATCGATGATGAGAGAGTGGCTATTTTCAAAGAATTGGATTACAAGAACAAAATGATTTTAGCATATAATGTTGAATTGAATAAATCTATTCTTAATGCTATTAATGTTGTCATTGATGAAGCAAGAGAAAACATCAACAGAAGAAATGCTCAGCTAGTTGAGGACTTGGAAAAATCCATTGAAAAGTCTAAACTTGAAGTAAATGAGAAAAATAAAGCTATAGCATATGATATAAAAAGTGCTGTTGAAGATATGAATGAACAAATAAGAAACACTAGTACTCTTAAAATGATATTGAACAAAAAAAGAATTAATTTAAGAGTCCCTACTGATGATTTACTTAAACCATTTGAGTTCGGATTTGATGTGGAGCAATTGCTTTCAGGACAAGCATTAGAACTTGATGCTGCCGAAATCCTAAAAGAAGTAATGCCAAAACTTCCTGAACCATTTTCTAAATATATTGACACTATTGAAGAAGAACCTGAAACTATTGAAGTTTCATCAAAAAAAGAGGAATAATTCATGAGAACATTTGATACAGGAAAGATTATTTTTGAATATCCTGACAGTTGGGAAGTTGAAAAAGCAGATATTCTATCAAATCCAGATTGCATAGCAACATTGTCAAAAGGCCAAGGTAATTTGATTAATGCAGTAAGTTTTCCGACTGCTACAAACCTTGATGACTATAAAATATTCATGGAAGATGCAATTTCAAATGATGGTGGTAATGTTTTAGCTTCTGATTTTGTTCAGATTGCAGAAAAAGATGCCATTAAACTTCATGCTAACATAGATACTCCAGATATTAACTTTGACATCCATACTTATGTCTTTGTTGAAAATGGTGAAATATATATTTTCGAACTAAGGACATTAGACGTTTCTGGTGAATCTGAAAGCGAGTTCAAAAATATTATTTCTTCATTAAAATTTTAGAATAATTGTGTATACTCTAATAAGTAATTCATATGATTCTTATCAAGTATTTTTAAGGTTGAGATATTTTGTGGTGTGGTACCTGAGCGTTCCTCTACAAGATTTCTCAAAGATCTGTTTTTCATGTGTGCATGGATTTCTTTTATTACAAATTCCATATTTTCAAGATTCTTTTTTTCCAAATCTTCTTGGGTAATGTCTTCATAAATAGGATAGTTATTCAAATCATATGATTTTGTTGGTGTTTGCAAGACATTCAAGTAACTATAATAGTTTGCAGAGTCTGCTAAAAATCCATCAATTCCCATATATGTCAATATCGGCATGAAGGATAATTCTGCAAATGGGAATATGAAATAACTTGTTTTTTTAGCTTCTTTTTTAAGTGATACAATAACATCAACAAGTTCTCTTGAATTTGTTAGTAATGAATCACCATTAGCTATTATGAATCCGTTGTATCCGATTTCTTCTAATTTTTTCATGCATTCGATTCTTAAATCAATGTATTTAGAACCTTGAATTACTGCAATATCGCATATATCTACATTTTCTTCAGCAAGTCTTAAAGTTTCTTTTACATTGAACTCTGCAATTTCACGGTCAATGTTGTGTGCTGATCCTTGGTTAGGTGCAATTTTCAATTCCTCTTTGAAAAATATTCTTGGTGTGAGTTCACCATCAACTTTTCCAACTCTTCCAGGTCCGTCATGTGATTTGATTTCGAATTGTTTTATCATTTATTTCTTTCCTATTTGCTTTTTATTTTTAATTTGTATCTTTAGGTTTATAAAAATTTTTCATAAGATGTAATCTTTTTGATTACACTATCAAAAAATTTAGTAACCTTTATATATGGTTTTTTAAAGAGTATAATTAAGGATTTGAGGAAATAGTCCAATGATTATCCGAGGTGTGTTTTTAATGTCTATAATAAATCGTCTTAAATCCTTGTTCAAAGGAGATATAGATAAAGAAGAAACAGACATCAATAATGATGTATCAAACACATCTAATGATGTCGAAGTTACATCTTCACAAATGGAAGAAACTATCGTTCCTGAAGTGGAAGATAGTGAAAAAGATTTAACTTTCAAAAAAGACATCGAAATTGTAGAAGATTCATCTGAAGAAATTGTGGAAGAAGCTGAAACTATTGAAGAAGTGGCTCCTGAGGAAGTTGAAGTTGTTGAAGAAGCAACTCCAGAAGAACCAGAAGTTGTTGAAGAAGTTGAAGTTGTTGAAGATGAAGAAGAAACAACAGAAGATGTTGTTGAGGAAGTTGAAGAAAATTCAAATGATAAAGATAAAAAGAGAGATACTATGACTTTATTAACTGATAAAGAATTATTAAATGATAGTAATCGTGATCCAGATTTCACCGCTGAGTTCATTGATGCTGGAATTGAAACTGTAAAACACTGTTTCCAATGTGGTACCTGTAGTGGAGGATGCCCATCTGGAAGAAGAACTCCTTATAAAGTAAGACAAATTGTCAGAAAATGTTTATTAGGATTAAAAGAAGAAGTTATTTCTGATGAATCTTTATGGATGTGTACTACCTGTTACACTTGCCAAGAAAGATGTTTAAGAAGTGTTAAAATCGTAGAAATCATCAAAAAAGCACGTAACATCGCAGCTCACGCTGGATACATGGCTAAAGCTCACAAAATGACTGGTGTGTTCGTATTAAATACTGGTCATGCAGTACCTATTAATGACAATGTTAAAGCTTTAAGATCAAAAATTGGTCTTCCTGAAGTGCCACCTACAACTCATGCTTATCCTGAAGCATTAGCTGAAGTACAAAAATTATGTAAAATTACCGCTTTTGATGAATTAATTGGTTACGATGAAGCAACCGGCGGATTAAAAGAATAGATTGAGGAGAGTTATAATATGGAAATTGCATACTTCTTAGGTTGTATTATGAACAACCGTTATCCTGGTGTTGAAAAAGCTACCAGAAAATTATTTGAAGCATTAGATATTGAATTAAAAGATATGGAAGGAGCTTCTTGTTGTCCTGCTCCTGGTGTATTCGGTTCTTTTGATGAAGAAACTTGGGCTACTGTAGCAGCTCGTAACTTAACTCTTGCTGAAGATATGGGTGCAGACATTATGACCGAATGTAATGGATGTTTCGGATCATTATTTGAATGTAATCACATCTTACAAGAAGATGAAGATAAAAAAGCTAAAATCAACGCTAACTTAGCTGAAATTGGCAGAGAATACAAAGGAACTATTAATGTAAAACACTTCGCTCAAATTTTAAGAGATGATGTTGGATTTGAAAAATTAGCTTCATTAATCGAAAAACCTTTAGATTTAAATGTTGCTGTTCACTATGGATGCCACTTCTTAAAACCTACCAAAACTATTGGTATTGAAGATCAAGCAGAAAACCCATCTATTTTAGATGACCTTGTAGAAATTACTGGTGCTAAATCTGTAGACTACAAAGACAAAATGATGTGCTGCGGTGCAGGTGGAGGTTTAAGAGCTAGAGATAAAGATGTAACTACTAGTTACACCAAAGAAAAACTCGACCATATGACAGCTGCTGGTGTAGATGCAATTGTTAACGTATGTCCTTTCTGTCACATGCAATTTGATGTAGGTCAAGTTGAAGTAAACGAAAAATACGGAACTGACTTTGCACTTCCTGTATTCCACTTAGCTCAATTATATGGATTAGCTATGGGATTATCAGCTGATGACTTAACCTTCGATGCTCAACAAATTGATGCAACCCCTGCTATCAAAAAAGCATTAGGTGAATAGATTTAAGGATTTCTATCCTTTTATCTTATTTTTTTTAGACATTAAAAACACATTTTGGATATTGATTATCAGCATTGGTAATCATTTTTTTATTTTAAATTTTTTTGTTTGTATTTATGCGAATTATTCGTAAGCATGTTTATATATGAGTAGTTAGATATCAATAAATGTTAAAAAATAAGAGGTGAAGATTATGTTTGTTGCAACATTAGATGGAATCTTTAAATATTCCGACCTTCCAGAAGAATATGAACCTTATGTTCAATTTAAAGCAACTATTGATAAAAGAGAACTTAAATCTACTGATGAAATGGCTATTTTAAACATTGCAGGTACTTCTACCCACCATGTTTTGTTCTTAGATGCTTATTCAAGCACTGCAGAAATCGAAGCTGAATTAAAAGAAGCAGATGCAAAAATTAACCATACTACTTTAAAAATTATAGGTGGCCATTTATGAGTTTACCATCTGAACAAAATTGGTTAGTTCTTCAACGTCTTATAACTGATTTGGCAAAAAAAGGTTATGAAATACCTAAGGGAATTAACCCTGAGATGGGCTTAATCAGGTCTTCTATTAGTTCATACAGAAGAGACCCTTCCCATCCTGAATTGATCAATGGTTTAGCTAAAGCAGAGATGGCTTTAAATAATATTCAAGGAACTCTTTTAACTATTGCTGAAGAAGAAGGTGAAGAGTATGTTGATCAATGGATTGATTTATTAAAAAGAGTCATGAGAGGAGAAGAAGTATTTGAATTTGCAAAATCCCGATCAAAATTCTTAGTTAATACTCCTCCTGGTTTAACTACTGGTAGAATCAACTTAAAAGTTCCTTTAGCTGAAGAAAGAGTTCAAGAAATTGCAGAATGGAATGGTTTAATCATTGAATTTGATGATGATGTAACTGTTCAATTACATGGAGACCAAGAAGACCTCAAATCTGGTTTAAAAGAAATGGGATCTTTCTTTTTTGATGAGATTAGGTGATTTTATGACAAAAATTTTAGCAATAAGTGATATTCACGGTGAAGAAAACGAAAATTTATACACTTATTTAGGCAATAATGATATTGATTTAGTTTTAATCCTTGGAGATATTACTGACTTCGGACCTTTGGATTTTGTAGAAACATTCATTAATAAAATATATGAATATGATGTGGATGTTATTGCTCTTCCAGGTAACTGTGATCCAAATGGAATATGTAATGCGATTAATGATGTAGCATTTTGTCTTCACAATAATATTGTTGCATATGGTGATGCAATATTATTCGGTTATGGAGGATCTAACCCAACTCCATTCAATACACCTGGTGAAACAGATGATGATCATATTTACAGATCAGTTTATGATTTATTAGCTAATTATGATTATGTCTACAATACTGAAGTTCCTAAAGTAAGAATTTTAGCAACTCATGCTCCACCATTCAATACTGACGCTGACAGAGTTTCCAATGGTGAACATGTAGGTAGTTCTGGAATTCAGAAATCTATTCATGAATTTGAACCTGAAATTAATGTTTGCGGCCATATCCATGAAGCTAAATCTCTCAGTAAGATTGGAACAACTACTGATGTGGCAAATCCAGGTATGCTTAAAGATAATGGTGCTGTCTTGATTGATATTAAAGATGGCTCAAATTATGACATAAGTATTATTTCTTTAGACGAATAACTCGCCTATTCTCTCTTTTTTTATTTTTTATTTAATTTTAATTAGTTACTGTAAATTTATTTTTTTTCTAGAAAATCAAATAACAAATTTTATTTAAGATTAATTTTATAAATTTAACCATATTTAATGTGATTTTCATGATTTGGGTTACTAGTAATGTTGATGGTACTGAATATAAAGAACCATTTTCCAAAGGAATCATGTCTCGTTCACTGAATGTTTCTTACATTGGGTCTAAAAGAGCATATGAAATTGCTAGTGAAATCGAAGATGAGCTAATTAAAAATGAGTTATTTATCATTTCTCGTGAAGAATTGGCAGATATTGTATTAGATCATTTGATTAGTATGGATTCGAAAATTGCAGAAAAATATAAAAATCTAAAATTACTTAGGAAATCTAAAAAGCCATTAATCATTCTCATGGGTGGTTCATCTGGTGTGGGTACATCTTCAATGGCATTTGAATTGGCTAATCGATTAAGATTAAAGAATATCATAAGTACGGACATGATTCGTGAAGTAATGCGAAAGGTTGTTTCAAAGGAATTAAGTCCAGTTATTCATAAATCTAGTTTCAATGCTTATGAAAGTATAAAAAATCCTTCTGTTAAAATGGATAGAGTTATTGAAGGTTTTATTGCTCATGCTGATGTTGTTAATGTGGGAATTGAAGCAATCATTGAAAGGTCTATTAAAGAGGGGATTAGTACTATTATCGAAGGAGTTCATGTAGTTCCAGGATTTATTAGCAAAGATCTACTTGAAAACAATAATATTATTATGTTTACTTTGATGATTGAAAATGAAGAGTCTCATAAACAGCGTTTTTATTCAAGATGCACTCAACCTTGGGTAAAAAGATCTCTTGGAAATTATATGGAAAATTTTGAATCAATTAGAAAAACTCAAGATTTTTTAGTTGAACAAGCAAAAATTTATGATTCTCATATAATTAACAATATTGATATTAATGAAACAATAGATTTGATGGTAAATAATATTTTGGAAAAATTTGTAGGTGTTAATGATGAATAGGAAAGTTAAAGAAATAATGACCACTGATGTAATCACTACTACATCTGATGTTGATGTAGTATTTGCATTTGAAAAATTAATGGAAAATAAAATTAGTTCTCTTCCTGTTGTTGAGAATGATAAATTAATTGGAATTATTACTGCAACTGATGTTGGTCATAATTTAATTTTAGATAAATATGAATTAGGAACTAGTGTTGAAGAAATAATGATAACTTCTGTAGTTACTGTTTCTCCAGATAATACTATTGAAGAAGCTGTTAACATAATGAAAGAAAATGTTTCTTCAGGTATTTTAAACCAACTTCCTGTTGTTGAAGATGGAAAATTATTGGGTATTGTCTCTGATGGGGATATTATTCAAGAGGTATTCTAATTTAGTCCATCCATTTTTCTTTTTTTTAAATTATAATCATTTTAAATTAGTTGCTATAATTCTATTTTTTTCTAGAAATTCTTTTTACAGTATTTTTTCAAGTTTTTGCTTTATTTTTACTAACATTTATATAATATTACTATCATATATTATTATGGCTAGACTGGAGGGTTAGGGGTCCTCTGTAAGCACATACCCCCTTTGGTGCAGTTGAAGTCTAGGAGGCGGCTTTTTAAGGGGATATAAGCCTATTAAAAACAACGCAGAAACCTCGTCCTACAGGATTGGTGGTGATGAAGTTTTTACTGGAGGGTAAAAATTAGTCATCTTCGATATGGAAATGGGTCAGGCCCGGAAGGGAGCAGCTTTACTGTTAACATTCAATGCTTGTAGAATCCCGGGGTGGAGTTGGGTTTTTTAGATCACTTATATTTTTGAGATTAGTCCACTCCTTGACATGCCATTTAAAAAAATAATTAAGTTTATAAGTAAGTTTAAACATATAATTTATTATACTTGTTTTGTTATAAATGTCGGGATGGCCCAGCCTGGTACGGCGTCGGACTGCTAATCCGATGGTCTTATGACCACCCGGGTTCGAATCCCGGTCCCGGCGTTTTTATTATTATTCATCTATTTCTTGGTCATGGTTGTACTTTAATCCAGCAGGGCAAGCATGTACTGTTACATATTTTATATCGGGTATTTTTTCAATGATATTATTTTGAACAACATGCACAATCTTATGTGAATCATTCAAGGTCATGTTTTTATCCATTTCAATATGCAATGTCACTGTTGCATATGATCCTAGATAATCTACTTTTATGTCATGAGCATTTTTAGCGTATTCGCTGCTTTCATTAGCTACTTTTTTAATTTCGTTAACAAACTCCTGTGATGGAATTCTGCCCATAATATTGTCAATATTTTCTTTACCGATGCCGTATGCTGTTTTTAAGATTAAAAATCCTATAACTAATCCTATAATTGGATCTAATATGGGGTAACCTAGGTTTGACACAATTACTCCAACTAGGATTGCAATTGATGAGAATATATCTGTCTTTTGATGTTTTCCATCAGCTACAATTGCTGGGCTATTGATTTGTTTACCTAATCTGATGATATATTCACTGATTATGTAATTGATGAATATTCCAAAAATAGCCATTCCTGCAGCATATATGTCTGGTGTTGTAATTGTTGAAGGATTAATCAATTTGTCAACTGCTCCACTCATGATTTCATAAGCGACCATTGTTAAAAATAGCATAATTACTAATCCACTTATTGCCTCAGCACGGCCGTGTCCAAGTGGATGCTCTTTATCTGCAGGTTTTTGACCAATTTTAAATCCGATATAAGCAATTATTGTTGTTGTGATGTCTGATAAAGTATGTCCTCCTTCAGAGATTAATGCATAACTTCCAGACAGCATTCCCACAATAATGTTAAAAATGGTTAAAAAGGTGTTTGCAACTATTGCTACAATTGCTGCTTTTCTACCACCTTTATTTCTTAATTCATCCATTAACTACACTCTCTTCTAAAATATCCATTGCTTTTTCGATGTTTTCGTATGAATTTGCATAGGACATACGTACATGATTATCTCCGTTGGATCCAAATGCAATTCCCGGAACTGTAATTACACCTGCTTTTGCAGCTTTCATTACAAATTCTTTATCTTCAATTCTTGGGAATACGTAGAATGCACCTTCTGCATTTACTGTTTCATATCCCATTCCGTTTAAACGGCTGACGATGAGGTCACGTCTTCTTTGGAATTCAGAAACCATTTTTTCAACTTCATTTTGAGGTCCAGTTAATGCTTCATATGCTCCTCTTTGTGCTGTTGTATTTGCACATGCAATGTTATATTGATGTATTTTAAGCAACTGTTCTGTATAATAGTCATTTGTTGTTGCTAAATAACCTATTCTAAGTCCAGTCATTGCATATGTTTTTGAAAATCCATTTAAAGTAATTACATTGTCGCCGTATTTTGCAGGAGAATAATTCTTTTTACCATAAATGATTTTTTCATATATTTCATCAGAAATTATTAGGAAATCATTATCCATGGATAAATCTGCAATCGCTTTTATGTCTTCTTTATCCATTACAGCACCAGTTGGATTTGATGGTGAATTTAATATTATTGCTTTTGTTTTATCAGTTATTTTTTCTTGTACGTCTTCTGCTTTTAATTTAAATTCATTTTCCATAGTGCAGTCAACTGGTACAATATTTCCATCAGCTAATTTCACGCATGCTTCATATGAAAGGAAACTTGGATTTGGAAGCAACACCTCATCTCCTTTTTCAATGAATGCTTGAGTACACATGAACAATCCTTCACTAGCACCTACTGTAACAATAATGTCATCCGGATTAGTATTTATCTCATTTTCTTTTTTAAACTTTTTAGAAATTTCTTCTCTTAATTCAATATATCCTTTATTTGGAGTATAATGAGTATCATTTTCATCAATTGATTGTTTCATAGCATTTTTGATATTTTCTGGAACATCAAAATCAGGCTCACCGATTCCTAAGTTTATTGCATTAGGATTTGTAACTTCAAACATTTTTCTGATTAATGATAATTCAATTGATTTTGTTCTACTTGCTGGATTTATCATATTTTTGCCTCTATTTAATTAATATATTATTTATTGTAAATTAATTTTTTTCTAAGAATTATTTTTCACATGATCCACAATTGTAACATGGACTTTCTTCACACCATGGTGTTTGCTTTAAATTTCTTAATCGTTTATTTTCTATTTTTAAAAATCTTTTATTTACGCCAACGTCAATATTGTCCCAAGGCAATGAATCATCAATATCATATTCAGGTAATAATTCTCTCCATTCTTTTAATGTTGGCTGTTTTGTTAAAGATTTCTCAATAATTGCACCAATGCCCCTATTTCCACAAGATAATATATATTGAATTAGCCCTTTTTTAGGACTTTCGCACTTAATATTATATTTCCTCATTTCTTTGTTGATATATCTAGTTTTCTTTTTAATATCCTTAAAATCGTAAGGTTCCCATTGTAATGGTGTGTGTGGTTTTGGAATGAGGGGATTTACACTAAATTTTACATTTTTAATGCTATTGTGCATTTCCGCAATATTTTTCATGTATTGGCAAAGTTCTTTTATATCATCCATAGTTTCTCCAGGAATGCCAATCAAGAAATATAATTTTATCTTAAAGTCAAGTTCAACAGCATTTTTTATTACTGTAAAAATTTTTTCTTCCAGTATCTCTTTATTGATTACTTTTCGTAATTCTTCAGTTGATTCTGGTGCAAGAGTAATTGTTTTCAATCCACTTTTTTTCAATGATGCTAAAGTTTCCTTTGTTATTGATTCAATTCTAAGTGAAGGTGTTGAAATTTGAAAACCTTCTTTTTCCAAACCACTAATCAAATTTTCCAAATTATGGTAATCTGAAACTGCAGCACCAATTAATGTGATTTTATTTATGTCGGTATTTTCACGATTTTTAATTGCAATGTCAATTAGTTTTTTGTATTCAGTTTCTCTCATGGGTCTGTATAAATATCCTGACATACAGAATCTGCAACCTCTAGTACATCCTCGAGAAACATTTAACATTATTGAATTATTGAAAATTGTCTGATAATTTTCATCATCACTTTTACTCACGATTGGTTCTGTAATGTGATATGCATCATCCATATTTTGTATGATATTTATTTTTGTATTATTGTTATACTTGGGAATGTAGATGCTTTCTATTTCTAAATATTTTTCTAAATTTTTGCCATGATTTTGATATGTATCTAAAATATTATCAATCACTGTTTCTCCTTCACCAATTACAAAAAGATCAATATAATCAGATATTGGCATTGGGTTTGCAGTTGTACATGGTCCTCCCGCAATAATCAATGGATCACTTTCATTTCTATCTTCTCTTTTAAGTGGTATTTCAGCATTTTTTAGCATGTTTAATACGTTAAAATAATCTTCTTCAAACTGGATAGTAAAGCTTATAATATCAAAATACTTGCTCGGTGTATTTGATTCTATTGATTTTGGGTTTGGAAAAATTATCCGTTCACACCAGCAGTCCTCACGCTCATTAATTTGATTGTATAAGATGTTATATCCTAATGAAGACATTGCAGTTTTATAAATGTTTGGATAAGCTAATCCCATGCGAATATCTATGCTTTTGATATTTTTTTGGAAGATATTTTTTTCATACAACATACAATCATCTATTTTTCTGTTTTTTGTGTTTTTCTGTTTTCTGATTTAAATCAGTTATTTTTGATTTATTAATCTCTTAATGAGTTATTTTTCATTATTAATTTAATGAATTTTTGAATTCCGTTATAATTAAATAATTCTTTTTGATTTTCATTGTAAATTAACATGCAATTTAAATTCTATTTTTCATGCGATTGTTTAAAATTTAAATTAAATTTAAGTTATTTAATCTTATCTTTGATTATTTCAACTTAATTGTTCTTTTATTTTAAATTAATATATGATTTCTATCTATTTTAACCTATTTAATTAATTTAAATCCGTTTTTTACTTTTTAAAGTTTTAAAAACATTTATATAATATTAAACTATATAGAGTTATCTACTCATTATGAAATATACTATATTTTAGTATAATCATATTTTACTATAAAATTTTCGTAATGAGAACCAAGAGGTGGAAAAATTTCGATAAAAAATAAAGCCTTATTTATCTCACTTGTATTGATGTTCTTCTTTATTGTAGGAGCAATTAGTGCAGCTGAATTAAATAATGCTTCAAATACAGAAGATTCAAATTTAATGACAGATGATGTTAATTCATTATCCGTTGAAAATAATTTAGAAGTTTCTAACGAGGATTCTATCTCAGAGACTAATATAGTTAATTCTCATGATGATGATTTGAATAATGAAAATGTTCAAACTTCTAATTATAATGAATCAGGTAATAATAACACCGATGGTGATGTTTTATCTGTTTCTAATGATAATACAGTATCTGCTACTCCTGCTAAAACATCTACAAAGTTAACTGTGGAGGATACTCATTATGGAAAATCCGCTACATATTTTAAAGTAACCTTGAAAGATGCAAATGGCAATGGTATCAGCAATCAAAAAATTTCTTTAAAAGTGAATGGAGTGACTTACACTGCTACTACCAATAGTAATGGTATTGCATCAGTAAAAATCACTGCTTTATCTAAAGGCACATATGATGCTGTCGTCAAATATGCTGGTAGTTCAAATTATGCAGATGTATCTCTTTCAAAGAAAGTTAAAGTATTATCTTCAGTAAGTGGAAGTGATCTTACTAAATACTATGGAAATGTTGTCCAGTATGAAGTAACATTTTGGAAAAATTATAATGCATTAGCAAATACAAAAGTATCATTTAAAGTTAATGGGATAACTTATACAAAAACTACTGATTCAAATGGAGTTGCAAGATTACCTGTTAATATTGCACCTGGAAAATACGTCATCACTACAACTAACCCATATTCTGGTGAAAAGTTGTCTAGAAATTGTATTTCCTTAAAAGATGCTACAACATTAACTCATGGTTCAACTGCTACTTACATTAAACCAAAAACAAAGTATTCTTTTACTGTAACTTTAAAATCCAAACATGGTGTTTTAATTAAAGATAAAAGTGTAGTATTCAAATATAACAATAAAAAAGTAACCGTTAAAACCAATGCGTACGGAAAAGCTACTTTATATCTTCCGACTCTTGCTAAAGGTACTTATTCTATTAGTTATTCATATTCTGGAGACAAATATTATTCAGGTTCCTCAGAATCTGGAAAATTATATGTCAAAAACCCTACTACTAAACTTACATCTTCAAAATTATCCATGCAATATAAAGATGGATCTAAATTTAAAGTTAAATTAACAAAAAGCGGTAAAGCTTTAGCCAATAAAACTGTGAAAGTCACATTTTATGGAAAAACTTATTCAATTAAGACTAATTCCAATGGTAATGCTTATTTAACTGTCCCTACAGTAAAACCAGGTACTTATGCTGTTAAATATCAGTATTTAACTTCAAGCTCTTTCGATTACTGTTATGGATCTAATAAAATAGTTGTTTCTAAACAAACTGCTAAAGTTTCAGCAGGGGATTTAGTAATGAACTATAAAGATGGTTCTGTTTATTCAGTTAGTGTAAAGAATAAATTTGGAAACCCTCTTAAAGATATTACTGTCAAACTTGTATTCAATGGAAAAACTTTTACTAAAACTACTGATTCAAAAGGTATTGCTAAATTAGCAATTGGTACTACAGGTATAGGTTATTATACTATTAAAACTACTATTTCCAGCAGTTATTATGCACATAGTGCTATATCTAAACATGTTTCAATTAAAGGAACTAAATTTGTAGGTAGTACTGTTTATGTCTCAACTGGTAAGAGTGCATCTTATTCCGTGAAATTATTGGATTACAAAAAGAATCCAATTAAAAGTACTAAAGTTACTTTCACAGTTGATAGTAAACAATATAATGCTACTACTGATTCATATGGTGTTGCTAAAGTAAAACTTGGTGTTTTATCTGATGGTGATCATAAAATTAAATATTCTCAAGGAGTATATTCAGGTTCCTCTACAATACATGTTGTAAATAGTGTAACTATTAACCAACTTATTGATGCATCAACAAAAATGCAAAAGTATATTGAGAAAAATCATAAGTTACCATCTACTGTTAAAATTGGAAGTATCAGCTATAAAACTAGTGATTATTTATATTTAGTTTCCAAAGCTATTGTACAGTTAAAATCTGGTGACAAATCTAAGATTTATGTTAAACATATTTCTGACCCAAGTAGTCCTTCATCAACATATCATGCAGGTAAATTATCTGATTACTTATCTGTTGCAAAAAATGTTGTTAAAATTGCAGAAGAAAATGGTAAAATGCCGAATTCTGTAAGTTCTAAAGTAGGTACTATTGGTTATAAAAGTTTAGTTTATGCATTTGCTCGTGTTGTTGGATTCTGTGATGATAATGGTAGATTGCCAGTGTTTGTTGAAATTAAATCTATCAAAACATCTAGTTCAAGTACTAGTATAAATTCCAAAAACACTATTAAAAGTTTAGAAGCATATCTTAAAGCAACTGCAAATTGCCAAGTGGGTAATGCTAAAATTAAAAAGTTAGTTGATAAATTAACTAAAGGATTAAAAACTCAGAAAGCTAAGGCTAATGCAATTTTCAAGTATGTTAGAGACACTTTATCATATAGTTTCTATTATGATACTAAGTATGGTGCTGTCGGTACTTTGAATGCTAAAAAAGGAAATTGTGTGGATCATTCTCATTTACTTGCAGCTATGTTTAGAACTGCTAAACTTCCAACTAGATATGTTCATGGTACATGTAAGTTTACCAGTGGAAGCACTTATGGACACGTGTGGGTTCAAGTATTGATTGATGGTACTTGGACTGTTGCTGATGCAACAAGTTCTAAAAACTCGTTAGGAAAGATAGGTAATTGGAATACTAAGACTTATAAACTTAATGGATATTATTCCAGTCTTTCATTCTAATTAACTATTTTTATTTTTTTTTTTAAAATTTTATTTTTTTATAGCCATCATTTTTTATAATAGTTCTGATAAATAGTTATTTACAAACTATTAGGACAATATTATGAATTCTAAGAAATATGATAAAGTGGCTGTTGGTGGAACTTTTGATAAATTTCACGATGGACACAAAAAATTATTATCAACTGCTTTTGAATTAGGTAACAGGGTTGAGATTGGTGTTACTTCTGATGCTTTTGGGGGATTGAAGGGAGATATTGATTCTTGTAAAGAGAGAATGAGTAATTTAAGGTCTTTTTTTGCTGATAAATCTGATTTTGTTGTGATTCCATTAAATGATCCATATGGGACCACAATTCATGATGCTGAATTTGAAGCTATTGTTGTCAGTGAAGAAACTGAACCTACTGCAGTTGAAATTAATAAGATTAGAGTTTCAAAAGGCATGGATCCTATTGATATTGTTGTAGTAAGTTTTGTACTAGCTTATGATGGAAATCCTATATCTTCAACACGAATTAGGCGTGGTGAGATTAATCAAAATGGGAATGTTGTTGAATAATCGAAAATCATATCGATATGTTTATTAATACATGTCGATATATAATTAATTACATAACATATTTATGTATATTTTTGAGGTGATTATATGGCAGTAAAAATTGATTCTGATTTATGTGGACATATCCAAGATTGTCCAGTACAAGGATTATGTATTAAACTTTGTGAGCAAGGTGCAATCATTGAAAAAGATGGGGATGTAGCAATTGTCCCTGAAAACTGTGATGAATGTGACCTTTGTATCCAAAACTGTCCAAATCAAGCTATATCTAAAGCATGAGGGATATTATGTTTAATATAGAAAGAAATGGTGAAGAACATCGTAATTTATCATATAATGATGTAAATTGTGTTGGTTGTGGAATTTGTGCGGATGTTTGTCCAACTTCTTCTTTAAGATTAGGGCCTATTGTTCCTATTGCACGTGGATTAATTGAAATGGATTTAATTTCTGTTAAAGCAGATTCATGTGTGTTCTGTGGATTATGTTCTATTGCTTGTCCGTTTGATGCATTATCATTATCTGTTGATGGGGAAGATATCAAAAAAGTAGACTCTTATCCTGTTTGGAATAAAGGAACTGTTGTTGATGATGAAGAATGTATGTATTGTGGAAAATGTCATCGTGTTTGCCCTAGTGATGCAATAATTTTCGAAAGAACTCTTCCTAAACCTGCTGATTTGGTTAGAGGTGAAATTGAAATAAATGAGGATGATTGTATATATTGTTCTTTTTGTGCAGATATGTGTCCTGCTGAAGCGATTACAATTAAAAATATTCCTACTTCATCTGTAGATAAATTAAATAACTTTATTGATGTGGATACTTCTAAATGTATCTTCTGTGGCGTTTGTAAAAGAGTTTGTCCTGAAGGTGCTATTAAACAAATTTGTTCTACTTGTATGTTAAGAGAAGAAATTGAAGTTCCAGAAATTACTGGAGATGTAATGATTTTAGAAGGTTCATGTGTATATTGTTCATGGTGTTCTGAGGTTTGTCCAGTTGATGCAATTGATATAACTAAACCATTTAATGGTAAATTAGAATTAGTTGAAACTGAAGATAAATTATGTAAAGGAGATTCTTGTCATGCTTGTCAAGATGTCTGTCCATGTAATGCAGTTTCAATTGTTGATGGAAAATCTGTAACTGATTTATCTTTCTGTAATTTATGTGGTGCTTGTGTAAAAGCATGTCCACAGAATATTAGAATTTTAACAAGAACTGATTTGAATTTAGAAAATATTAACTCCGAATCTTGGAATGAAATTTTGAATTCAACATTAGTTGGAAAATAGAGAGTTTGTCTCTCTATTTATATTTTATTTATTAAAAACTCTCTTTCTATTTTTAACAAATTATGTAAATTTGTTTGTGTTTTTTCGGTTATATTGGAAATGTAACCTGATATTATTAGTACAATAACTATTAAACCTCCTATTATTAAAATTAACTCGGCACTCCCTTGTCCTTTATTGTCAATTTCTTTTTTAAACATGTGTTCTATTGTCAAGTATTGTGTTTCTAACATCTATTATGTCATCTTTAGCTTTTAGGCTGACGTCACTTGTTTCCATATATGATCTGTATATGGTTAAAGCTAGCAATGCAATTACAAGTACTCCTCCGAAGAGCAAAATATATTCTGCTGCTCCTTGTCCTGAATTTTCGTTAATGAATTGTTTCATAATTTGCATGTTTTTTCACCAGTTTTTAAGTTAGATTTTTTACTATATTAATATTACTATTTTATAAAAAAGTAATACAGAGTTCTTTTTTTCATTTTTTCTCGAACCATTTTCGTGTTTTTTTCCATTAGGTTTATAAATAGTTATTTAGATAATTATATAATAGTTAAATATAGAGTGATTAAAAATTTATAAGGGTGAAATCGTGGGAAATACAATAAAATTAGTTTCAGGTTTTATTTTACTTGTAGTTGGTGTTCTCATAGCGTATGAGACAAGTGTGTATAATTTAGTAGATATTTTATTAGTAGTTGGTTTAATCATTGCGGTTGTTGGGATAATCATGATTATCAGCTATTTTGTTGAATCTAATGCGGATAGGACAACAAATAAAATTAAAGAATTTTTAGAGTCTAAAGAAGGTAATTCCAGTTTTGATAAAAGAAATACTGGTAATGAAGGACCATTAAAAATTCGTCGTGATTATAATGATTTTAATGATGATGAGTATGAAGATTTAGTCATTGAAGACTATGATGATTCAACTCCTAGTGAATATTATGGTAGTTCTTTAGAAGATAATCCTAAAGCAGTATTGAGAGTGGTTCCAAGAGAAGAAAAAGAAGTGGACTTGGATAAACAATTGGTTTTCACTCCAAATTATGGAAGACCATTGAAAGTTACTAGAGCTCCTAAAAAACGTCAATCTGATTATTTTGATGAAGAAGTTCCACCATTTGTTGTGGAAACTGATAAATCTGATGAAATTAGACGTGCTTTAGAAGAGCCAACTCCTATCGAAGAAGAAGTTATTGCTGCTCCTAGATTAGTTACTCCTGAAGTTTCCGCTCCTAGGGATATTAAAATTGACATTAATGATCCTGAAAGCTTGCCTGTACCAAAATCACTTAACAGTCATATTATTTGCAATGATGAAGTGATAACTTCACAAGAAGCTTTTGATCAATTAGCAGTTAATGTTAATAAAGAGATGATGTTGGAAATCCCTTCCTTATCTGTTTTATCAGATAGGTTTTTATCTCATGTTCCTACTAGTTATTCTAGAGTAATTATTGATGAATTTGATACATCAGACATGTCTTACATGTTCTTGATTTCATCTCTCTTAAAACAAGGAGTTCACATTAAAACTGTGCCTAAAGTTCACACAGTCAATTTGATTACTGATGATTCTCATGCAATGATTATTTCTGAAGGTCAAAATGATGTTGAATATGGTGCAATATATGATGATAGAAATTCCATTTCAAATATTCGTGCTAGTTTCGAAAAAACTTGGAATATTGCATCTAATCTGGATGAAAATATTATTATGGGATCTGTTGGGGGATCTGCTTAATGGAAATAAGATGGTTAGGTCATTCAGCATTTGAAATAATCAGTGATGATAATGTTAGAATTTTAATTGATCCATTCATTAGTAATAATCCGGTTTGTCAAGTTCCTGTGGAAGAATTAAATCCAGATATCATCTTGCTTACTCATGGTCATTCTGACCATTTTGGTGATGCTCTAGAAATATCCAATAGTACTAATGCTCCTATTGCATGTATTCACGAAATTTCACTCTTTTTAGCAAAACAAGGAATTAGGAATATTGGTGTTAATATCGGTGGTTCTTTCATATATAGAAACATTAAATTCACAATGCTTGAAGCTAAACATTCTTCTGACATTGATATTGTTGAAGAAACTGTTCCTGGTGGAACTGCTGCAAGCTTTTTAATAACTTTTGAAGATGGAACTAAAATATATCATTGTGGTGATACTGGGTTATTTGGTGATATGAAAGATATTATTGGTGCATTATATAAACCTGATGTGGTAATGGTGCCTATTGGTGATAAATTTACTATGGGTCCTTTTGAAGCGGCTTTAGCTACTATGTGGATGAATCCAAAAGTAGTTATTCCGATGCATTACAATACATTTCCACCAATAGAACAAGATCCGGCAATTTTTGCCAATTTTGTAAGTCAGTTTAACCCTAATATTGATATTGTGGTTATGAATCCTGATGAATATTTTGAATATAATCCTGAAGATTATCAGGATTAATTATTTTTTTCATATTTTTTTCTTAGATGATATTCCTCGTCGATATCGCATTTTCCAGATGGTAATACTCTTATGATATCATCAAGGGTTAGTAAATCATCTTCATTTATTTTATGCAATATTTTTTTAGCTATTGCTTCTTTTTTTGTAAAACCTGGTTTTAACACAACATAATTTTCGCAATGTGCTTCAAGTGCTTCAACTGGTCCTGCCATTATTCTTTTACCTTCATAATCAACAATACCAATTGCTAATTTTACTCTTGCACTTCTTATGTAGTTGCGGTGACCCCTTATTACAAATGACCCTTTTGCTAAAAATTCCCCTGCTTCAGGTGTCTTTGTAACTTGGTCTGGATTGACCCAAAATACGTCCTGTGTTGTGAATCCCATTGACCAAGCAGATGAAAATGAAGCTGCAAATTCACCTGATTCTTTAATGACATTTTCAGTTAATTCTCCACCATTTAATTTTATTGTTGTTGAACTTGCACCATGTATATCTGCGTGTAAGTAAATGTCATTTGGCTCTAAATATTTTTTCACAACCATTTCGTTACTGTTTGCATCACGTCCGCCAACAACTAGAATATTATCTGAGCTAATGAACCATCTAAGTTTTTCATACCATTTAAGATTTTTCTTAACTCTTTTTTTAGGTACTGAAACTTGTTCCATAGCTATGTCTTTTTTAGATCTGATTTTTTCAAGTTGTTTTTTGGTATTTTCAATAGCTATTAATGCACCTTTTGTTTTTCTTTTTGCTTTTTTAGCTTTTTCATAGTATGCTTCAGCATTTTCTGGTATTGTTAATTTTGGGTCCATGATTAATGAAGTATCATCAATATTTAAAGTTAAAACACCTAATTTATCAATTGATTCATAAATTTGAGCTTCCGCCATACCATCTTTTTTAGCTTTTTTCAATATTTTTCCAATATCTTTGAAAGAGTAGTCCTTATTCCTTGCTGAGTTAACAACATTTAGGATGTTTTCAATGGAAGAGTAATTAGAATAAATAACCTCTCCTTTATGTTGACTATCTTCAATTGTCTTTGCAAAATTATCGAGTGTTTCTTGTTGTAAATTTAATCTTTTTTCAAACTTCTTAACCTTTTTATTCCAAGCCGCTTCTTTTACATTTTTTATGCTGGTGTTTACTTTTTTGGAATAGAATTCATCACAGGCTTCATTGAAATCTTTGTATAATGTTTTTTCGAAGTCATTGTAGTTAACAAGGTCTAATGGAATAACATCTTCTTTGGTATCCTTTTTTACAATTTGAGGTTTTATTGATCCTTCTTTAAGATTATCAAATAAATCTCTAAGGCTTTTGTAGATTTCTGTGATTTGATTATCAGTTAATTGTGAAGTAGGTGTATTTTTATCAATGTCAATAGTGTTATTTGCTCTTTGAATAATTTCTTCTGCATATAAGCTTCCAAGTCCATTCATTGCAAGTGTTCTTACAACATCACTTTCAGTATTTTCAAATAATTCCTTTAATTCTTCTTCAGTAACTGTGATAGGATTCATTCCTCGCTCTTCGGGGAATTTGTATTCTTTTTTAGAACTAATATCTCTTGCACTTAATTGCTTTCTTTTTAATGGTTGGATAATATTATTTTCATCATCTAAAAGAATTATATTTCCTTTATCAAATAATTCAACAATTATTGTGTAATATTTATCCTTTTTAACTTTAATTTCAATTACACGATCAAAATTATGTTGTTTAATGCTTTCAACATGTGCTCCTTTAATTCTTTTTCTTAAAAGCATTGGAAATGACGGTGGTGTAGTTGGATTTTCAAGAGGATATTGGCTAGTGTGTATTCTAGAACCGCATTGCATTACTAAATCGATTCTACCAGTTCCAGGAACATGGAATCTCATTACTACAATATCACTTGTAGGTTGGAATGATTTATCTACTCTAGCACCACTTAATAAATTATTTAATTCATCACTTATTGTATAAATGTCTACATTGGACATAGATTTCATTATTAACACCTTTTTTATCAATACCTTAATATATTATAACTCACTAAAATTATATTAATATATTTAATTTAACGGAGGATATCAATGGACACAACTATTAAAATCACAAGTATTCATGTTGTCGCAGCTTTATTTGCTTCTCTTATTTCTGCCGCTTTATCATTAGGTTGGTTCGGATTTAAGAATGATGTTTTTGCATTCTTCATTGCACTAATCGTATTGTATTTCATTGGCCAAGCTTGTCAAAAAATGGCTGGTGATGAGATTTCAGGATTTTCCCAATGGTTATGGGATGGAATCGCACCATTCTATTTTGTATGGGTTATAGCATATACTCTTTTTACAGTTTATTTATAAACCACCAAAGAATATCCATATAAATGCGATTAATAATGCTGTAATCAATAATACTGGAGCTATAATTTTACTCACGGCAACTACTGAACTAATTGTTGAAATTAATTCAGTTGAATTTTTTGGTCCGAATGTGTTAAGATTTTTAATTTTTTCAGTTCCAGTTCCAACTTCTACTTTTTCTAAATCTTTTATTGCTTCTTTTATACTTATTCTAACATACTCTATGATTTCTGGTCTTTTTGAAATTCCAACAGGATTATATCCTCTTGAAAGTGTATTTACTGTATGTGTATCAGTTGTCATTACTTCGATTTCATCTATTTCTAAATCACTAACTGCATCAATGATTTCTTGTCTGAATCCCATTTCCATATTATTTGAGTCAAAAAGCACATATGCTGTTCTTTGATTATCAACTTCAATAATCATTGTTTTTATACCACTATCTCCGATACCTTCATGTTTATCTAGTGTTTCCATTTTATCTTCATAGCAGCCTACTTTTACTTCGTGTTTTTCTTGATTTGGATCGATTGTATCAATAACCTCAATTATTTGGAAAACTTCTGAATTTCCAGGTAAAATTTCTCCACTTTCAGGAGTAAATGAATTATTACAATCTACAATTATGGAATCTTTAACATTACAATGGCTTCTACTTTGAGTCATCATTGTTAATCCCACACCAAATTCAATATCATCAACTGCATCTGGAGCAAAAGTTGATAAAATAACCATACCTTCATTAAATAATTGAACACCAATTTTTGCTTTTTGAGAAGTATGTCTCACAAATTTACTTGCATTTGGGCCGTATTCTACTTTTTCTAATCCTTCTTTCACGGATTTTTCAATTTTATCAATTTCAGATACTGCAATTGGGTTAAAATCATGTGTAGATGGTCCATGAGCAACCATTGTAAAATGATCAAATTTGTTTGCTAAAATAGTCGGCATATTTGAACCTCCAAGATCTCCTAAAGGTCCTGGATGAACAGAAGGTGATATGAATAATGCTTTTATCCCATTTTCAGTTTTAAAACTAACAAAGGTAACAATGGTATCAATAGCTTCACTCATATTTTCAAATAATCCTTCAAGAGAATTTGATCCTTCATTCATATGGGCAATAAATAGACTTAATAAATCTAAAACACCTATTCCTAAATTTTTCTTAAATGGAGATGCAATAACCTTAATAAATGCATATATTGCCATAACAAATATTATTGCAGCAATCATTGCTTTTATGGTAATTTGTAAAATAACAGAACCTAAAAAGCTTGTATCAATGAATAAAAATGTAATTAAAGTATACATTGCAAGTATGAGTAATGGTTGAATTAAACCTGTAATTGCAGCAGTTATGAATCTAACTTTAGAGGTAGTCCAGAATACTAATGTGTTGAATCCATAGATTAAAACACAACCAAATAGCATTGAGTTTAAAAAGAGGTTTACTTGTAATATTTGAGAGATTACGCCTGTGATAATTATAATTATTCCAAGTATAGTCATTGAAAGAGCAGATAAAAACATTGAATGTTTGATTTTTAAGTTAATTCCATGAACAACACTAATTGTTTGTTGATTCAATGCCCCACTCATGATGGATGAAATCCCAAATACAATTAAGCCAAATAGTCCTCCTGCAATAATATTTTCTAAAATACTCATTGAATTTAAATCTATTAGATAATATGTACTTCCAATGATAAAACTGATAATGAGCATGCCCATTATTGAGAACTTAGCTTTTGGTAAGGTTTTAATATATTTAGATAATCCTGCAACACTACTCATACTTGACATATTTGTTTACCTGACACTTTTTGTATAAAATGCTCATATAAAAATTGGTCAAAACGAATATATTAAATTTGTCAAATGTGAGTAAGTTTCCACCAATCAAGTAGAGCATATGATGATTTAATATATAATGTTTTGGTAATGAGACTATATTAAAGTAAGTATTGATTGCAGATTGTCAGACAAATAACGTTTAATATTTTTGGAATGTGATTTTCTTTTGACTTACATCAATTTCAAATTTATCATTAACTGTAAAAACATTCTTTCCATTAGTGAAGTGAACTTCATAATCTTCAGGTACATTTTCAATAATTTCTTTTAAAACTTTGATTACTAGAACTGCCAGGAATAAGAATATCCTTGGATTTAATACTTAAATCCCTCTTCCAAAGATATCCCAAACTTATTCCAAATTTATTCCAATGATTGTTATTCTTTCGATTAATTATAAATCTATAGACTAACATAAATTATTAATAACATATTAGTAATTGAGTGGTTTTGATGAAAATTATTTCATGGAATGTTAATGGGGTAGATAAATGTCAGATAAAATAATGTGTCCTAACTGCCATAAGATGAATGATGTTCATAAATTTTGTGTTTACTGCGGCAAAAAGTTGCCTGTTGATGATGATATGATTAAACAGATGAATGACAATTGCGAACCCTATTGCCTTAACTGTGGAAGAGCATATAAAAAGGGTCAGATTAAATGCAAATGCAGGTATCTATTCAGAGATATAAAATGTCATGAATGCAATGCAAAAAACTCGTATGCAAACAGATTCTGCACTTCCTGTGGCAAAAAGCTTTGGACTTCCTATGTATTTGACTACAAATATCCCCAACGCACTTTTGAGGGGCATTTTTTTAAGGTAGTGTTGCCTAATGCGTTACGCAATACGTCCATGAATAAACGTCATAATAAGGGTGTCGCAGTCAATTCCAAGTCAGATATTATTACTATGGATGATGACGTATATAGTCTCAAATTAAAGAATTTTAAAATAGATGAGAATCTATCTGAAATAGGTTCAAGATGGAAAATTGCCTCTCCCAACCGTTGCATTAATTGTTTTGGAATAATAAAACCTGATGATTTATTATGCAAAACATGTGGGACACGTTTTTCAGATGATAAAAAAAGGGTTGAAGCTATTCAAAATAAAAAATATGAAAAACCTGAATTCAGGGATGTTGAACTGAAATGGGTTCCCAAAAATTATCCGGAGTATTTGGGTTCTTTAGCTCCTGCAGTCGGAGAATCTCAATTTGAATACAGGGAAAGGCTAAAATGGGAATTTGCAGAAAATAATTATCTTAAAATAAAGATATTGAATGCAATTGAGTTTAAAAAAGAGGAAGCGAAACGTGTAAGACAGGTACAGGAACGCAGAAGACAAGAAGCGGAATATATAAGACGATTCGGTGGGGGTTATTGTGGCTTGAGTTGTAAGTACTGCTACGAAGAGTTCTTTGATAGTGGGGGAGCCATTACTGCTGATTTTGATGGTGGAGGTTATACTGAGTATTACTGTAGTTTAGGACATACTGTATCCCTTGGGAGTTTCTGTAAAGATTATGAATAAATTTAAGTTGATGGATGGTTAAAAAAAATGGCAAATAAGATATGTCCGCAATGCGGATGCGAACAGGACGAGGAATTTAAATACTGTAAAAATTGCGGAGCTTTACTTTACAGTGAAAATAATAATTCACAATCCGATATGGATGAACATTTCCACAATAGGGATATAAAAATCTGTCCCGAGTGCGGAACTCAGCAGAAATCATTTGCTAAATTCTGCAGGAATTGTGGAGCTTCATTTTTAAAAGAAAACAACAATGATAACGAGATTAACGCAACTACAAAGTGCAGCCATTGTGGTGCCGAGTTAAATATGGAAGAATTCTGTCCCGACTGCGGAAACCCGACAGGCATAAAGATCTGTCCGAATTGCAGGCAAAAGACAGTAAATGAGGATTTCTGTTCTTTTTGTGGATACAGAATCAATCCAAATATTAAAAAATGCCATAATTGCGGAAGCAAAATCGATGCAAAGGCCAAAGTATGTGCACATTGCGGTGCGGCAGTAATCCATAAGAGTCCTCTCGTGGCATTGGTGCTGTCCATGATTTTTCCGGGAATGGGTCAGATATATAATGAGCAGAATCATAAGGGGGTCATGCTTATTGCAGGTTACATAATATCAGGGATATTATGTCTGATATTTATCGGTGTGGTATTTGCACTGCTGATATGGATATATGGAATGTTTGATGCATTCGTATCTGCAAAATCCATAAACAATGGAGAACCGGTTGAAGACAAGCTTTTTTAAATAATATTAAAGGTGAGATTATGTAGGATTTTTTAAAGCTAGCATGTGAGAGATATTCTGTGAGAAAATATCCGGATAGAGAGATTGAAAGTGAAAAGTTGGATAAGATTTTAAAGGCATCACAGCTCAGTCCAACTGCAAACAATTCTCAGCCACAGCGCGTTTTTGTAATCAGAAGCAAACAATCCCTTGAAAAAATCAGGTCTTTTACACCATATTGTTTCAATGCTCCGATTGTATTGATGGTATGTTATGAAGAAATTAAAACTTAAGAATATTGATTATAAGAAAATGGATAAGTATTTTGAAAAAAAATTTGTTTAAACAAAAGAAAATTTATACATATACCAGTAAGTCAGTTTCAAGAGATGACAAAAAATCATATATGACCAGATTATTATGATTCTAGGGGCGAAGTAACATTTGCAAATAAATTGGAGATAGATAATAGAATTACATTCTATGCAAAACTACCTAATTGGTTTAAAATAGATACTTCTTATGGAACATATAATTCTGATTGGTCTATTTGTGTGAAAAACAATCCTGAAAAGAATTCATATTATATAATTGAAACCAAATCTAATATAGATCGTGATAAATTGAGGGGCGAAGAGTGCTATAAAATTGAATGCACTAAAAAACATTTTAAAGAATTAAATGTTGATTATCATCCTGTTGATAGTTATGAAACATTTGAAGAGATTTTCAATTCAAAATAATGAGATTGAACTGCACTATTTTAAAATGAGATAATAAACAATTGCAGGACTTTTTATTACACTTACTGTAAAAATTATTCACCTTAAAATAAATCTAAATGAGAGATATGGTACATTGACACTATCTTTCATGAAATCAATTAAGACAATGATTAATTTTATATAAAGTTTTGTCATGAAAGTATATTAATTCGTTGGATTGATTTGGGTGTTGGTGTTGTTAGCTATTGTAATGTTTCACATTAATTATAAATTTATAGACTAACATAACTTATTAATAACGTATTACTAAATGAGTGGTTTTGATGAAAATTATATCATGGAATGTTAACGGACTTAAATCTATAATTGAAAATGGTTTTTTAGAAGAGATAATATCTCAAGGTCCCGACATATTATGTCTGCAAGAAGTCAAATCAACAGAAATACCTGAAATCGAAAATTACATTTCTTATAATTATCCTGCATCTGAATTTATATGGAACAGCTATTTATACAAAGGTCGAACCGCTTTCTGTTAGGAAAAGGTTTTGGAGATAAGGAGTGATGCTGAAGGTAGAGTAATCAGAATGGAGTTTGAAAACTTTTATCTGTATGATGTTTATTGCCCATCAGGTGCCAGCTCACCTGAAAGACTTGATCGCAAATACAGATTTTATGATGAGTTCACAAAATATGTTTACAAATCAAATAAGCCATCAATAATCTGTGGAGATTTCAACAGAATCTCTCAAGAGATTGATGCTAAAAACCCTAAGAACATCAAAGGCAAATCAGGATTCATGCCAGAAGAGCAGGAATGGTTTAATGAAATCTTAACCAAGTATGTTGATGCATTCAGAAAGTTCCATCCAGAAGGAGACAATTTCTCATGGTGGCCAAACAGAAAAGGATACAGGGAAGAAAACAAAGTATACAGATTTGACTACTTCTTAGTCTCAAACACGTGAAAAATTTTGCCCTAACTGCAATTTTAAAAATGAACATGAAGATAATTTTGTCAAGAGTGTGGTTCCGCTCTGGATTTGCCAGAATATATTGAATCAAAGAAGCTAGATAAAACTTTCACCCATAAAGTCAAGTCATTTTTTTGGAAATAAACGTATAGATGAAATTAACAAAGAAATTGAAGAATTCATAAACCTTTCATATGATTTAAGAGATTATTATGATGATTTAACTAAGTTAACAAGTTTGAAATTAAACAAAACAGAATTTAAAGAAAAATATTCCAAAATATCCATAGATGATTTCAAATATTTAGATGAAATTAATGAAGATGAAGTCCTAAATAAAAAAATATTATCATTAAAATCAATTAAAACTTTCATTACTAATTTTGATGATGAAATAGAAAAGCTAAATAAGCTAATTAAAGATATTGATGTTTTCAACGATGATTTAAATGAATTATTGAATTCAGATGAGAAATTAGATGTTTCTGATAAAAATACTTTAATACAAGTCCACAAGAATACTTATGATTTTTTTGACAGAGACAAAGTTAAAAACCTAAATATTGATTCTAAAAACATAACGTCAATAATTTAATAGCTACTTTTTTTTAGATTTAATTTAATTAATTGACATTAACATCAATGGGCGTGTTTTCTAAAATAGAGTTTGTTTTCCACTGTGATATATATGAAAGAGTTTCAGAAGAAGTTTTGAATAGCTAATGGCAGAGATTATCAAATGACCTAGTTTGAGATTATTTATTCCTTCAATTAAAATAGATAAATATATAAATATCAGTTTTGATACCTAAAGTTTTCAAAATATTATTGATTGCAGTAATGTTTTTTATATAAATTTTCTTCAAAATTCCTAATTTCATGTTACAACAATTATTATCAAGTATTGTTAAATTGTTCTCATTTAAAATCAAAATTACTTAAAAATAGAAACATAATCTTAATTTGTAGCTAAATTTTAGAATTTTTAAAACTATAAATTACGGTATCAAAAAATAGTTAAATATATTATTAAAAAATAGTTAAAGGAGGTGCTTCTATGGAGTATATGGCTAGATATTTGGATGATGAATTAAAGCAATGGATGAATGTAATTGGTGCTGTACTTATTGTTGGCCCTAAATGGTGTGGCAAAACAACTACAGCTGAACGATACTCTAAAAGTGTTTTAAAACTTCAAGATATTGATAAACAAGAAGAATACCAAATGTGGTTGGATATTAAGCCCTCCAAATTATTAGAAGGTGAAAAACCTCGATTGATTGATGAGTGGCAAATGGCACCAATTTTGTGGGATGGTGTTAGAAATAGTGTTGATGAACTTAAAGGTGAAGGATTATATATACTAACTGGTTCTACTGTAGTTGATGAGTCTAAGATAATGCATTCGGGAACTGGTAGAATTCATAGACTATTTATGAGGCCTATGAGTTTATATGAAAGTGGTGAATCAAATGGAAATATTTCTATTGAAGAATTATTTGATAATCCCAATATGAATATTGATGGTATTGAATCTAATTTAACAATGGATGATTTAATTTTTGCAGCATGTCGTGGAGGTTGGCCAGATTCTATAAACAAAAAGGATGATAAAGATAAATTATTAATTGCTTATAATTATTTAGATAACATAGCTGAAAGTGATATTTCCAAGGTTGATGGTGTTAAACGTGACCCTGATAGAGTTAAAGTCATTTTAAAGGCTATTGCTAGAAACAATTCTACTTTGGCTAAGGACACAACAATAATAGCGGATATTTCCGCTAATTTTGGGGATATTAGCAAACCAACATATTATTCATATATTGATTCATTGAAACGTTTATTCGTCATTGAAGATTTAAGGGGATGGGCTCCAAACATCAGATCCAAATCATCAATGAGATCAGGTAATAAAAAAGTCTTTATTGATCCTTCAATTTCAGTAGCTGCTTTAAACATGGGGCCTGAAGCTTTTAATACACTTGATGGTCTGAAAACTTTTGGTTTTATTTTTGAAAATTTATGCATTCGTGATTTAAGTGTATACACTTCTAAATTCGGAGGCTCAATATCTTATTATCATGATAATTCTGATGTTGAGGTTGATTGTGTTGTACATCTCAATGACGGAAGATATGCTTTAATCGAATGCAAATTAGGAAAAACTAAAATAGAAGAAGGTGCTCAAAATTTACTAAAGGTAAATAAATTAATTGAAGCTAATGATGAAATTAGAAATCCTAGTTTTTTAGCGGTTTTAACTGGAGGAGAAATAGCACATACCAGAAAAGATGGAGTTAAAGTTATTCCAATTGGCTGTTTAAAATAGATTGTTTAAAGTTTTTGGCAGTGTAAACTCTTTGGTATTGAAATTATATGATTTATGTGGTTTTATTATTTTAAATAATGGGGTATTTTCAATCTCATAAAAGGTAATTAAATATAAACAAGTCAATAAGGACTTTGAAAACTAATGTTTTCGCTAGGCTTTTTCCCTGAGACAGTTACTATTTAATTGCCTATTTTTTCGGAAATTAGTTAAGTTTATACATGTTTTTTAAAAATAGGGTTATACAAGGGATTTACTTTTAAGTAAACCTCTATTATGATGCAAAAAATGTTTTTAATCAATGTCAATGTAGGGTATTGTAGAGATTTTTTTCTCTGCAATAAGACATTAATATTGTTTTTTAAAACCGGATAATATCAATAGGACTATTATATTTTAAAATATATTTTTTCATTAAAAGATTAATCATCAACCAATTTTAATAAATCTCTGATTCATTTTTCACAGTCAAATAGATAGATAAATATAAGTTTGTAAATGTTTATAAAATTTATATTAAATCCTTTTCAAAGCATTTAATTAAATACTTGACATTAAAATTATTTTTTTCATAATTTAATTTTGCATATTGAAGTGATTGATAAATATCCAATGATAATGTTAAGAGATTATGTTTCCATTAAAGTATATAATGACATTTCAATGAAAACTATTTGAAAGTAGTGAGTTATATAAATTATATATGGAATTAATTGGATTGCAAGATGAGGATTTATCTGAATTTAAAAGGTTGCTTCAGGAATCATTCCAATATGGTTATGAAAATGTTTATGGTAAATGTGAAGAATTAGTTTTGCCTGAAAAGGACATTGACGAATGCTTGAAAAAAGAAAACACTCATGCTTATGTAATGAAAAATACTGGGATTATTTTAGGTGGAGTGATCGTTGAAACAAATGAAAAAACACAACACAACCACCTGGATTTTCCTGTTTGTAAGCGCAACCACTCAAAACAAAGGCATAGGACAGAAGATATGGAATGAAATAGAAATTTTATATCCGAATACAAAAATATGGGAAACCTGCACTCCCTACTTCGATAAAAGGAATATTCATTTTTACGTAAACAAATTGGGGTTTAGCATAGTGGAATTTTTCAATGAAAAGAATCCCGAACATGGTTGGGATAAAGACCATCCAATGAGAGATGAGGAAATGTTTCGATTTGAAAAGATAATGAAATAATACATTACATTCAGCTATTGCTCTATTATGATTCTCAATGTTTCCAGTTGGAACTGAATTTTGTATACTATTTTGGCTCTTGTAGGAATGTTTTTCATTTAATTTTATTTTTTAAATTCATATTAAATTTTTGGGTGTTTGGTATAGATTAATATGTTATAAGTAATTTGAGCCAATTAAATTTATTTCATCGAAATGTTTGAACTGTTGATCAAAACTAACCAAATCTGTTATATTTGATTCTTTCATAGTTAAAATTATGCTTGAATCTGTGAAGCTTAATTTTGTTTTTTTGCTGTTTGGTCCAACAACTCTTTTGAAAATATCAAAGGTTTTGCTGGTGTAGTTGACAATATTGTATTCATTTAATATTTCAAAACTATCAATTAAACCATAATATGTTTCTTCTGCCGCATTGATGTTAATTTTCCTACCAGTTAATGTTAAAACTTCATTTAACACGTTATTGTTTATATAACAGTCCTGTGACAATACATTTTCTGTCTCTTCCAATTTTATTGCATTTTCATGTAAATCATCATTGGAATTGACAAATCCCATTATGAATGAAGTGTCTAAAAATACTTTTCTCATTCGCATAAACTCCTTTTTAATTCTACAGCATTTGTTCGTTCATCGGATTTAAAAGCTCCAACTAAATCTTTAAAGTTTCTTTTTTTTCTGAAATTTATTTCTGGATTTCCATTATTGTTGATGGCCCATTCTACGACGGTATCATCATCAATATCATAGTTTTTTCTAATCTCTTTTGGGATTGTGGTTTGGTAATTACTTTGAATTTTACTTGTAGCTAATATAAGCATGTTTTCTCACCTCTTGGATAAATATTAGTTATGGATAATCTATTATATTATCTATCTGTAATAGGATATAAATGTATCTGATATTTGGTATCATATCCGAAACTTTTATATTATAGTAGTTTTATAATACCTAGTATATAGAATGTTATTCCAATCATGAGTATAAACCACACCAGATTAATTACTGTAATGTAGTTGATGTAAATGACCAACAACCTGACCCATTACGTATATTAATAGATAAAAAATGCAAATTATGATTTTAAAAATCATTTTGGATAATGAAAAATATAATAATCACTTTATGGTGAAAAATCATTGCTGTATTTATGTCAAAAGGTGATATTATGCAATTTTTAGATAAATTACGAAAAAATATTGAAGAAGTATCAGGAATAAACACTTACAAGTTAAGTGATATATTGAATACTGATTTTATACGAACAAACACTACATTTAGAAGTTATGATGATATGATTGATAAATATGGATTAGAACTGACTGAAACAACTGCTGAAGAGTTGTATTTAAATGAAGAACTAAATGCTTTTATTAAAGCAAACACTAAGTTTGAAAACTTCAAGGATATGGTTACTTTAGCTACTCAGGAATATGTGGCTAAAAGAGTGATGGATTTATAGTGTTACTTTTTGTTGGTTATTTTTATTGACTCATCAATAAATTTTTAAAAATAAAATTATGGTGAAACCATGTTTAATAAAAATGTAATATGTAATTTGGATTTAAACGATTTGGTTGATAAAAAATTAATTAATAATAAGAAGGTTAAAAATACTAATTATTATTATATTTAATCATATGGACGGTTTTCGCATTGATTAATTAAATACATTATATATGATTAAGTCATTATAATTATATTGTCTACTATTAATTAAATATGGAGTATTAATTTTCGTCCATAATTGATGTTGGGATAACTCCCATTTAAATTTCTTTATTTTTAAAAATAACTCATTTAAACATTTTTTTCAATTTATGTATTTAGTTTTATAGGTCATGTGATGGACGGTTTTTCTAAAATTAATTAAATAAATAGAACAATTAAGTAAATCATGTGATTTGAAGTTAACTGTTATTATTATTGTTTATAGTTTTAATTTAATGTTAGATTATTTTTTCCATCCATCACTCCCCACTTGGCTTCAAATGATTATTTCCCAATCATGCTTTTAAGACTGTCAATGTCAAATCTAAGACGATCCAGTTCCAGTATCAGTTCGTTTTTCTCGTTTTCTATTTTTACAAACTCCTGTGATTTGACGTGCAGTTTTTTGACTTCTGTGCTTATGGTTACTGCAGACATATGTTCAATATACTGGTATTTTAAATCCTCTGGGTTTATCATGAAGTATGCTTGATCAGTCTTGTTTTTGGCTTTACCATGCAAATCGTTTACATCATCCAGACTCATGCCGTCATTATATAATGCACTTGCATGGAATTTCCGCAGCATATGGTTTCTGAATCTGTTGTATGGGCCGATTTTTCCAAGACCCAAATCATCATGGATTTTTTGAAAATTGACCGTAAGATAATTAACGGCAATCTTAAACAGTTTGGACTCGTTAGTGACAGTATCTCTGCGGGACAATATATGTGCGTTTATTGCTTTAATGGCTTCGGGGCTGCAGTGGATTGTATAGTATTTGTTGGTCTTTTTTCGGCGAATGTTGAACGTGGGAATGATTGTCTTGTCATCATCGATTAAATCAATCACCTCAAAAATTGACAAATCATTTTTTGGCAAATATTCAGATAGTGCATCGATGTAGTCCTGAATTGTTAAACTTAGATATTCTGCTCGTCCACAGCCGCTGGAGCAGATAAACAGTATTATGGCCTTCATGACTGGATTTGCAATACCCAATGCATCCCTGATGATTTTTTTATCCGGCAGATTAGTGAAATAAATCGGCTGCGGCTTTTGAATGGATTTTTCATTGATTTTGGGTAACTCATAGATTTCAACATCATAGAACTTGTAGAATTTGATGTCATTTATCATGACTGATTTTACAGTGTTTAGAGTATAGTTTTCAAGCAGGTACTGTCTGAATTCCAGAAGTCTGAATTTGATTTTCCTGTGTTTTCATTTGATTCCTTCAGATTCCTTGATTTCTGCTTCTTTTAGAAGTTCATTAAGTTCCATTTCAAAATATGTTGTATATTTTTCCAGTGCATAAACGTATGCCCTTTGAGTGCCTTCAGAATGGTTGAATGTAATGAACAGGTTTTCAATAGTGCATTGTTTTTCATTTTTTCAGCTCCTTAAAAGTTGATTGTAAAAACATTTTTGAAAGAGCCAAAAGTAATAATTTAACATAGTATGCAAAATTTCAACTTTGATGTTTCCAACAACATGAGATTGATAATCCAATAATTACTCTTTTTGAATTTGATTTGATGAGGTGATATTCACATTAACATCATCGTTTTCACAAATCAATCCTTTTTTTCCAATGCGATATATCAAAGCATTCAAGAAAAGAAGTTTTTAATAGCTGAACCAATAGTTAATGTTAGTGAATTCTGAGGAATTGAATTTTAAAAATAGTTTGGACAATTGAGAATTATAATATATCCCCAATGCATCTTTGCCCTTTTCAGTTAATATAAACATCTTTTTATGCTCTCTTCAGTATTGACATATTCAAGATAACCTGTATTTAATAATCTAAGCATCATGTTAGACAGAAACTTTTCTTCAGTTGCATCATCCAATGTAGCATCAGGATATGCTCCTCTAACATCAGTCATGTTCTAATTTTCACGATTGATTTTTGAGTTTTGCCTGTAGATTTTTTTGCTGCATGTTAACTCAGAGATAAATCTCTTTCCAAGACTTGCTTAACATCATCAAAGGATACCACAAAAAAAGTGTGAACGGCTGGAAAAGAATCCGTATTTCTGAACCATTTCCTTTTGTGGAATAGACTGCAGGAATCTCCATGCATCTTTTTGTGTGCTATTCCATGTCAATGTTGAAGTGTTATTTTCATCAGTGGAATATAATACATAATTATAAATCCAATTCAATAAGTCTTTATTGTTTTTTTCGTATCATTGTCATGCACCATTAATGTTAATATTATATTTACAGAAAAGTGAGAACTCATTTGAAAAGTAAAAATAAAATATAAGTGGAATATTCAATTCCACTTTTTAATTTAGGAAAGTCAAAGGTCTTCATCGATATGCTGCATGATGAAATTAAGATTTACATTAAGTTCATGTTATTTTCCAGAGTTCTTATCATTATTCTTAGTTAATGCTGTTTTAATTACACCAAATATTGTTTTAATGAAATACGTTCCATCTTGTCTAAATTGACTTAAAAGATAATGTGGTCTTAAATAAAATTTTATAAATGCTTTAATCTGCATTTTCCTCAGATCCTTTAAAGAACAGTCTGCGGTCTCTAAAATTGGGCTAATTAATGTGTATTTAGACCAATCTTTTACTTTAATTAAATTTTTCTCAAAGGATTCTTTATAAAATCTTGTTCCAGGATATGGTGTAGATAAACTGTAAATAGCATAATTCGGTTTAAGTTTATGGACAAATTTAATTGTTTTATTCATAATCTTTTTAGTGTCACCAGGCATGCCTAAGGCAACAGAAGCTATTGTTCTAATTCCTAATTTTCTTGACATTTTAAATGCATTTTCAATTTTTGGAACTGTAATTCCTTTATCCATTGAATCAAGCTGGTTTTGATCTACAGATTCTACACCCATAAAGACAGTAATACATCCAGATTCCTTCATGTTTTTAAGTACTTCTTCATCTAAAGTATCAACACGAGCAGTACAGCCCCACATAATCTCATAATCTTTTTGCTTAAGTTTATCACAAAATTCCATTAATCTTGATTTTTTTAATGTGAATGTATCATCCATGAATGCAATAGTATTAATATCATATTTTTCACGTAAAAAATCAATTTCAGCTAAAATATTATCAACACTACGTTGTCTCATTTTTCTACCATGCATTGCAGCAGAAGAACAGAAGGAGCATTTCATAGGACATCCTCTTGTTGTAATCATAGTTGCCATGTGAGTATCCATGTCTAAAAGTTTATATTTGTCCATAGGCATTAAATCGAAAGCAGGGAATGGAAGAGCATCTAAATCATAAATCAAATCAGCATTTGGATTTAAAACAATGTTGTCATCTTCTTTAAAGACAATTCCTCTAACTTCCCTTAAATCGCCATTATTTTCAATAGTTTCAACTAAATCCCTAAGAACATATTCTCCTTCGCCACGAATAACAATATCAACAAAGTCATTTTTCAATGTTTCTTCAAAATCAAAAGTTGGATGATATCCTCCCATTACAATAATTGAATTAGGAAGCACTTCTTTTGCTGTTTTAGCTGTTTCTAAAGCTTTATTTATTGTTGGTGTAAGTGCAGATATTGAAATGATGTCAGGACTTCTATTTTTGATTTCTTCTGAAAATTCCTTAAAATCCATATCCTCTGCAGAAGCATCAAGAATATTAACATCAATTCCATTATCTCGCAAAACTGCGGCTATATAACCAATACCTAAAGGTGGTGCAATAACACCCATGAATTTATATTTAGATGCAGTTTGTGGTGGATTAACTAAAGTCACTTTCATAATAAAACATCCATAATTATAATATGTTAATTTTTGATTTCAAAATATAAATATGTTAATCAAATTTTAGTTTTTACATAAACTCAAACTCATCTGTCTATGATTGTTATGTTCCTGTTTACAAGCTAATTTTTGTTTTAAATGTTATATTCAAAACATTTTAAAAAAGGGTGAATAATTAGATGTTTTTTTTTAAGTTGGTAAATGATTAGTGAAAAGTTATATATGGCTTGCGCACAACAAGTGGTTTTATTATGAATTTTGAAAATATGAAATTTTCTCAATTAGGTACAAGGTCAATGAGTGGTAATGATTTTGAACTGAAAAATGATTATCTAAAAGCCATGACTATTGTAAATATTAATACCAAGATGGAGAGTTTATCAGCGAAGTTAATATGTATGAATGATAGATTTTTGTGTTCTAAAAATCGCAGAAGCTATTGGAATGAGTAACGAAGACAAGAAATATCTGAAGAAATGTTTCCAAAAAACACTAGATGAAATAATTATCTACTTCTCTTTTTATATAATACTTAATTCTAGTTTTAATCATATGCTTTAGTGATATTCAACAACAGAAGTAAGATTATTTAGATGTTGAAATTACTTGCTTATTGAAATTGATAATGCATGGTTAAAATTACTAGCTAAACAGTCACATGAAAAACAAGAAGAAAATCCACCAATACATATAAAATAAATATTTTTTTAGTACTGTTATTATAATAAAATTTTAGAAAATATAAATTGTGGGATTATTTGAAAATATAACTATTAAAATTATGAATTAACCTATTTAATAGTTTCTTGAATATTTCTCTTTCATTTTCTGTGAAATTATAAACTAAATCCTTTTCCAAGTCTTTTTTAAAACTATTTATTTCCTCTACAGCTTTTTGGCCTTTAGTAGTTAATATGATAATATTATTTTTTTTATTATTATCATCATGAATTCTTTCAACAAATCCTTTATTTTCCAATTTATCAATAGATCTGGTTATTGTACTTTGATTTCTATGGAATAACCTAGCTAAATCTTTTTGAATTACATTTTCATGATTATATATAAATTCTAAAGTCATATAATTATGAAAAGTTAAATCTAATTCATCAAATTTATCTAAACAAGCGATTTTAAAGTTTCTATCGATTATAGATATTAAAGAATCTAATGAATTATTATTTAACATCTCTTTATTAAACTGTGGTTACATAATATTAAATCTAGTGTTTAATTATTTTTAAGTTTATCTAAATACCAATTAAAGTAGAAATAACTAAATATGGAAGATACAATCATCCCAAGTATGATTCCTACATAAATTCCATAAACTCCGAAGTTTAATAGAATTCCCAATATATACGCAAAAATTGCTGATAATAAAAGATCTCTTAAAATAACTAAAGATAAAGAAGTAAATCCTTTTTGTGCTGATTGAAACATTGCGGTTGATGAAAGACCAAGTGGAACAAATATTATATAAATTCCAAATAATCTTATGATATTTACTATTAAGTAACCTATTGATTTATCCATTTAATAATGTGAATAAGTATGAAATTTGGTTTGCAAAAATAAATAGGATAATAGCTATTATGATTGAGATGGTTGTGGAAAATATAATTGAATATTTATATATGCTTTTAATTCTCTTATAATTTCCAGATCCAAAATAATATCCGGAAATAGTTAAAATAGCTGCTTCAACTCCTATTGCAGGTATCATTCCTAAGGACAGTATTTTCCAAGATCCTGTAAATGCTACAACATGGATGTCTCCACCAGCTACTATTAACATCATATTAACAAATATAAACAGAAAACTCATTACAAACCCTTCTAAAGTAGCTGGAATACTTAAAGATAGTATATTTTTTATATATTTCATATTAAATTTAAAATGAGACCATTTAGTTTGTAGGTATGTATCTTTCTTAACAAATAGCCAGTATATAACAACAATTGTTCCAATTAATGTGGATAGTATTGTTGCAGCACCAGCTCCCCAAATTCCAAAATTAAGGAAATATATTAAGAAGTAATCAAGAATTATATTCAAAACAAATCCAAAAATGGTAATATTTGATGCTTTTTTCATATCTCCTTCTGCTCTTAAAGATGAAATTGTTACAGTATTTAAAATTATTATAATACTTCCTGCAAATACTGTTTGAGCATAATCCATAGTAAGATCTATTACAGATTCTGCTCCCATGATAATTAATAGTTCTTTAAGACCAAAAAATGCAAATACAAAACAGATTATTGAAATTATAATGGATATTAAAATCCTCTGCCAAAAGACGTTATTTGCTTTTTCTTTTTCATTTGCTCCTATGTAATTGGACATTATGCTTATCATTCCTGTACTTAAACCTTGTCCGATTGATACAATCAGCATATAAACTGGAGAAAATATTCAAATTGCTGTTAATGCATTTGCACTGATCCCTGCTACGAATAGGGTGTCTATTGTATTATATAAAGAAATAGAAACCATTGAAGGGGTCATTGAATATAAAAAAAGAATGGAAAAACATTATTAAATTCGCAAAAGTAAATTATTTAATTAAAGGCATGGGTAGAGTTCCTCAAACTTTATTTTTTGAAATTTTAAATGAGAATAGTATATTCTATATATTTTTTTAAGTAGTGAAACTGGTAATTTTATTCAAACTGAAAAGTGTATGGCGTCCCTGTTTCGATTCAGGTTTTTGATGATGATAATCAATTCATAAGCGAAAAAATTAAAGAGTTATATAATTTTATGATTTCTGAGGAATGAGTAGGTAATAACTCAACCATATAAATATGCTATTATCAACTTTTAGGGTTTACTGTATTCTCATTAATCTTTCAGTTTTAAATATTACTTTAGAAAACATTCAGTAAATACATGATGCTGCTTGGAAAAATAGAGAAAAAGGGAAGGTATTATGGAGACAAAAGAAATAAATTATCCAATGTCTTTTGAAGAATTTAAGGAAAGAGTTACTTATTTATTTTTAAATAATGGATATGGGAATCCTGAAGAAAAATTAGAATATTTAAACACAGAAGAAGGGCAAGAAGTTTTAGAAAGTGCATATTCTGATACTTGTTTTAATTATGATGGTATGGAGGGTGTTAGGAGTCCTCGTAAAGATTCTTTCAATGATTTATTATTATCATCATCAGTAGTTTCTAATCTAGAATTGCTTTATTAAGATGGATTATAATTTATGGATGAAAAATGTTTTGCATCTTATGTTTTGGAGCAGGTTTTTGATGAGGATGATAAACTCATAAGTGAAGAACTTAAAGAATTATAATTTTTATCTCAACTTCTAGTTTTGAATAATTCTTAAGAAAACATTCGTTACTAACCTTAACTCTCCGAGAAATTCAGCAAATAAATCTTCT